>NZ_CP061868.1:1225023-1528154 GCF_022646885.1 Priestia koreensis
ACTGGTTTGGAGATATTGGAAATGAGATAAATATATACCCCAGTTGTTAAGAGGATGATAGAGGCGGTAATGCTCATAATGATAATTAAACTTTTACTTACCTGATCTTCTGTTCTAACCCATGCGTTGTCGGTCAACTTTAACGTATCTTTATAAATTTTATGATGTATTGCTCTAAATTTATCAAAAGCAACTTTCCCATTAGCGATATTATTTTGAGCTTCCTTCATTTTTCCTTCTTTCACCAAGGAAATTTGAGATTTAAAATACTCTTGAATCGTATTAATGTGCGGCATAGCTTCAGCTATTAATTCTGCCATTATTGGATGATTGTCCAAGCGTTTATTAATAATTGCCAAGTTTTTATTAACTTGCTTTTCTCCGGCGTAGTAAGGTTCTAAAAATTCTTCTTTTCCTGTAACGATATAACCCCTTACAGCAGTTTCTTGATTTATAAGTCCGGTGAGAATATCGTTAGCAGCATTAGATAAAGGAATAGCATCACCGACAATGTTATTGCTTTCGTCTTTAATATTAAATAACCCTATGACGCTAAAAGTAACAATTCCTGCAATACATATAAATATAGTGATAAAGCTGATTAACAACTTACTTCCTATCGACATCCAGCCACTTCCTCACCTGTATAATATGACATTAGTTGTTTTTTTGTTGTATTCTCATATTATTCCAATATGCATTAATAGTGTTCATTATTTGTCGACTTCTTAATGTAGAAGCGCCTTTTTTTGGTGGAATAATGGCCAAGTACAACAACTGGAATGTCAGTCAGGGATATTAATTGTTTATAAAAAGTGGTTAGTTACATATAGTAAATAAATATCTGTTCGTCTTTCTTTTCTCCAGCAAGTGGTTTAGTCTGTGTATTTTGTTTAATGTTTCACCATCAATTAACTGAGTAGCTTTTTAAGTTGAGGTTACATACTTATTAATTTGACAGATAGTAAAGTGAAAAATATGATACATTATGCTGTCTGTACAAGCCTTTCAAAAAAGCCTACACGCTATTTTTAGCAGTGTAGGCTCTATAAAGAACTGTATGCAATTATTTAAACATTCTTATCTGCTACAAATACTCTAAAGGATATATTTTCCCTATACATCTCAGGATGAAATAATAGGGATAGATATTTCGCTCATACAACTGCCTTTTTAATAGCATTACTTCTCTAAACCTCTGGGGAAGGTTGGCAGTATCTTTTATAGATTCATTAAGAGAATTATTCACAAATAGGAACGAGCTAAGAATAGGCGCTTCTGATTCAATTTCTACAGAATAGCCATTTGGAAAAGGTAAGCCGTTATCTATTCCGTAGGTCATGATTTCTGCGAATTTTTCAATAAGTTCCTCTGTTCTGTTCATTATAAAATCTCTTTATACTCGTAATTTTAATAAGGAATTTTCAACAAGTATAAGGCAGTTAATTTTAAAACGAGCTGTAAAGCTGATCACAAAGATCCATTTACCCCAAAAAAATCAATCTTCCCAGCGCTTACTACTAATCTTCTCAATAATCTCATGAAGCTCATCTGGCTTATGAAACTCAATCGGTGAAGCGCCTTTTTCAAATAGAATGGATTCTGCTTCGATAACGGCTACGTAGCGACCGTTTACTTTGGCAAGGTGGATATTTTCCCCGAAATCAGCGAGTAGACCTTTAATTTCCGTTTCGCCAAGCTTCATTTTTAGCTCGGCTTCAGGCGTATGCTCGACGATATGAGCGGCTGCTTCAATGACCTGGTGCGTGTCTAATCGCTCCTGTAGCTCACGTTTTTCGCTCGTTGCCCACAGCTCCATATCCGACTCAAACTGCTCAAGCTCCGTGCTTTCTGGCTCGAATACCTCTGCGACGTGTTCTCGTACCATGTCCATTACTTGCGTTTTCATAATTTCCGTCATCGGCTCGTTGTAGTCGACAAATTTTAAGAAGTCCTCAAAGTAGCGAGCGTGTGATGACTGATGAATTTTCAGCTCGCCTTCTTCGACAATGCCTTCTTCAGGCATGTAGGGGTACTGAATAGATTTCATGTTTTTCGTCGTAATCGCCATCTCGACGTTGCGAATTAAGCTCGATTCATCCGAAATGGATGCGACCTTTGGTTCGAAATCACACTTCATAATGAATAAAAAGGGATCATCAAAATACTTGCGAAGCTTTGCGGAGGCAACTAAAAAGACGCCACCACGAACTGCACTAGCATCTAAGTATGTACCAACAAATTGCTCAGAAAGCTCTTCGAATTCTTCTTTCGTTTCCGCATAACGCGCTTTGTGAAACAAGTTGTAGTTTGGATTTGAACCAAGGTCATAGCCTTCTTCTACTACAAAGTAGCCAATTTTTGTTGGAACTTGTTCGGCCTTTGGATGACGTTCAACTTTTCGCTTTGATATTTTGGAAAGCTCTCCGTCTAAAAAATCCTTCAAGGCACTGTCTTCATAATCCTCTTGGTCTAACGTTTGAAAATGCTTGTATTGTTTACTTGTTTGTTCACCTTTTCCTTCTACTTGAATCACATAGAAGGAGAGGAAATTAATTTCAAAATCCATTTTATCACCCGTTTCTTTATATGCGCTTTCTACAGTATAAAAAGTAGAAGAGTTTTCGTCAATTTCACTCCGTTTAAAAATGAAAAATTTTACAAAATGAGAACATGATTTTGTGAAGTTAAGGCACACTATAAAAAGCATAAAGGAGTGAGCGTATAGTGGATCTCAAACATTCAAAAAATATGGCTGGATTGTCAATTGTCAGCAACACTGTTGTGGTGACGTTGAAACTGGTCGTTGGTATTATGACCGGCTCTGTCGCGATTGTCTCTGAAGCCATTCATTCATCATTAGACTTGGTTGCTTCCATCATCGCATTTATTTCCGTTCGCTTATCGAACAATCCACCAGATGAAAAGCATCCATATGGACACGGCAAAATTGAAAATATCTCAGGAACCATTGAGACCATCCTCATTATGGTGGCAGGTATTTGGATTATTCAAGAGTCGATCGCAAAACTCAAGCATCCTGAACCGATTGAGCTACCGATGCTCGGAATAGGAGTCATGCTTTTAGGCGCACTAATTAATTTTATTGTCGGAAAGAAAATTCAAAAGGTAGGAGAAGCCACCAATTCTGTAGCAATGAAATCAAACGGTCTTCATCTATTAACAGACGTGTATTCGTCACTTGGTGTGGCCGTCAGTTTATTACTTGTGACGTTAACCGATTGGCTTATTTTAGATCCATTAATCGGGATTGCGATTGCCATTTATATTATTTGGGAAGCAATTGGTCTTGGAAAAGAATCGTTTCTTCCACTGGTTGATATTCGCTTATCGGATGAGGAAGAAGAGGGGATTAAGAAGGTTATTGAGAAGTATGGAAATCAGTTTATTGAATATCATCACTTCCGCACGAGACGATCAGGTGCCGATGAACATGTAGACTTTCATCTTGTCTTTCCCATTCAAACGTCTTTAGACGAGGCTCATCGTGTTTCGCATGCGATTAAAAATGACATTCAAGAACAGTTCCCAAAATCAGAGGTGCTCATTCATTTAGAGCCTGAAACATCGGCCAAAACGTCTGAAGGATATGTAATCGAATAGAAAAAAGCTGCTCGGAATACTCCGGGCAGCTTTTTCGTTATGCTTGTGTTAATTGTTCTTCTTGTTTTCGAAGTTCAATGCGGCGAATTTTACCGGATTCAGTCTTCGGTAGAGACTCGACAAACGACACTTTACGCGGATATTTGTAAGGAGCAGTGACCGCTTTTACATGATCCTGTAATTCCTTCACAAGCTCGTCGCTTTCCTTTACATCATCACGCAGTACGACAAAGGCTTTTACAACGTGTCCACGAATTGGATCAGGGCTTGCCACAACTGCACATTCACGAACAGCAGCGTGCTTAATTAGCGCATCCTCAACTTCAAATGGCCCAATCGTATATCCAGAGCTAATGATAATGTCATCACCGCGGCCTTCAAACCAGTAGTAGCCGTCCGCGTCTTTTGATGCTTTGTCACCAGTCAGGTAGTAGTTGCCACGGAGCGCTGATTGTGTACGTTCAGGCTCTTTGTAGTACGTTTTGAAAAGAGCAGGGAAATCTTTACGTACCGCGATATCACCTACTTCACCAGCTTTCACAGGCTGTCCATCTTCATCAATAATGTCAATGAACTCGTCAATGATTGGTTTCCCCATTGAGCCAGGGCGCATCGTCGTACCATCAAGTGTACCGATGAGAAGCGTATTTTCTGTTTGACCATATCCATCACGTACTTGAATGTTAAAGTTACGTTGAAAGACGTCAATCATTTCACGATTAAGCGGTTCACCGGCAGATACGGCACTGCGAAGGTGAGACAGATCGAATGAACCAAGATCATCAAGCTTCGCGATCAGACGATATTCTGTTGGTGTACAGCATAGAACGTTAATTTGATGATCTTGTAAAAGCTGCATGTATTGCTTGGCATCAAAGCGTCCGTTATAGACAAAACCAGTTGAGCCAGTACCTAATACAGAAAGGAATGGACTCCAAATCCATTTTTGCCAGCCGGGACCTGCTGTTGCCCATACCGTATCGTTTTCTTTTATGTTTAACCATTTTGTTGGGGCGATGCGTAAGTGAGCATATGCCCAACCGTGGCTATGAACAACACCTTTTGGATTTCCTGTTGTACCAGATGTATAGGAAAGAAGAGCCATATCATCTTTATGAGTAATTGGAGCTTCAAATGTCGCAGAATGCTGGTCAACAAGCGGTTCAAGACGATCCCATCCCACTACGTCTTCCCCGAATGTTAGCTTGTGTTCAAGAGATGGAGTCGGTTCTTTAATAAGATCGACTTCCTCACAGTAGTCATAATAGCTAATGACTGCTTTCGCTTCTGATTGATTCAAGCGATAAGCGATATCTTTTGCACGCAGCATTTGCGAGCCTGGAATAATGACTAAACCTGATTTAAAGGCAGCCAAATAGATCACATATGATTGAACTAATCGAGGGACGATGACCATCATGCGATCCCCTTTTTTTAGTCCGAGCGCTTTTAATCCGTTTGCTAATTTATTGGCACGATCAATTAGCTGGCGATAGGTTACCTCTTCGTGATTTCCTTCGTCATCATGCCACTTTAGGGCAATTTTGTCCGAATAGTGCTGTTCGATTTCTTGTGTCAAATTGTATTGCTCTGGGGCAACTAAATCTGTTAACTTCATCATATTTCCTCCTCAAATTTACGCTGAATTATCTTTTATAAACCGATGAATACGGCTCATCTGAATTCAGTCGTTCATCCTAACCCCACTGTATGACGCTCTCTCTTTTGTTAAAATCCCACGTAGCTTGTTTACTTCTCTTCTATTATATAACTAAATATTATTACCTGCTACTAATATGTGTTATAAATTATTTTTAATTTTCTATCAATTTTCGATGAAAATAATTTTTATGCAAAAAAGTTTTAAAAAACATGTCTAACTTTCTGAAAGTGGGGAATCACACTAACAACAAACCATTTAGAATGAAAAGGGAGAGAATAAAAATGATGGTACTGGACGGATATGAACGAGCGGAAAAGGAACCGTTAGCAGCGATCGACGCTAAGCAGTTAAATATGGAGGCGATGATGTCTGATCTAACAAACCTAGCGCTTTCTGATTTGAAAAATGAATACGCAAACCACATCGCTTGCTGCGAGCAACGTATTGCACAGACAAAGGAAATGGCAAAGAACGTCTTTTCACCGAGCATCTGCAATCCGCTTATTGAAGAAGCCGAATTTCAAATTAAAAAGTTTCGAAAAAAGATGGCGCTAATTGAATTATTATTAAAATGATTACATAACTAAACAAATGAAGAAGCCTTTTTTACCACTATTTGGTCAAAAAGGCTTCTTTTCGTGTGAGCGAAATAAGAGATTACTGAGCAAGTGATGCCTTAGGAGGGAGGTGAGCCTCTAAGTCCTTTTCCAAATCTTTATCCATAATAAATACTTCAATTCGCTCACCTATTTTTGTGCTTGTATCGCTATGACTTGAGAGCACTTTACAGCCTGTGTGCTCTTCAATGACGTCTTCGAAATGCTTGCTGTACATTTCTCGAAGTAGCTGTCTCATCTGCTTGACGAGCTTTCGTCCGTTGTCGTTTTCAACCAAATGTTTTTCTTCTACGGTTAGTACGCCCTTAAAGCGAGTAATAACCATATCCTGAATAATGTATGTTTTCGCTTCTTGTGGACCACGGCCCATGAGCTCACGCTGTACTTTAATCAAAGATTCACTAATTTCAGCTTCTAATTTTCGTTTTGTTAACGGCACGATCTGTACCCTCCTAAGTTTTGACGATCCATCTGTTTTTTACTTGCAGTGAAGTTGAACTAATAGTAATGGGCGTTTTTAGGATTGTCAATGCTTATTTTTTTTGTACGCGTTTGGAAATGGGTGGAATAAACGAGTAGCAAAAGAAAAGAAAAAAATTTCAAAAAGGGTATTTACAAGTTTTGGTCCACGTCGTAAAATAAACCTCGTAATCAATCAATTACATATCGGCCTAGTCTCCTGAGGGAGAACGGAGGAACCAATTTTTTTGGGGTTAATTCTACGATTCTGTAGAAGGGATGAGATACTCTTTCGCCATCCTACCCGTCAGCTAACTTCGTCGGCTAAAGCGAAGGAGGTCGTAGACCACCTTGTTCAGGTGTTTTTTTGTGCGTTCTTTTCGTGCTTGGAAAATACTTGATGTAATTGAGGTCTTTTTATTTTGCCTACAAACCAATCATAACTGAAAAAGTATGGGGGACAGAACGTAGAGGAAGCGTGTGCTTGCTAGACGTTACGTAGACCGATGAGTACTTTTTCTCCACAGAATGATCATGAAGCGTGATCTTGGATGTTTTTATTCAAGTATCTTTCTTTATGGTCTGATGGGGGGGAAGTAAGCATCGGTCTATTTTTTTGTTTTCGGCTTGTTCTATTCATATAGAGAACGGAGAGCACAGGCAGGACGCATATTCGCTTTTTTGGGAGCGCAATGAGAAAGGGAGGAAAAAACAATGGATTTTGTAGCACTAGCCATGACGGGTGTTATTTTTCTTGTATTCTACGGATTCATCGCATTTTGTGACAACATTATTAAAGAATAAGGAGGGGACGAAGTGATCGTTCTCATCGTACTAGTAATTGGAGTGGCTGTTTATCTACTTGACGCACTCATTCATCCTGAAAAATATTAACTGACACGTTTCGGAGGAGAAAAAAATGGACGTTTTACAAATGGGGATCGTGCTTGTCATCGTTCTATTCCTAGCCGTTATAATGGGGCGATATATTTCACAAGCATTTTCACTTGAAGGAACAAGGCTCGATTCAATTTTTGGTGGTATTGAAAAAGGAATTTACAAGCTTGGGGGTATTTCGACGCTTGAAATGACGTGGAAGCAGTATGCGAAAGCATTGCTTTTAAGTAATATCGTGATGTTCGGAATTGGATATCTCATTGTCAGAATGCAAGGGTTCCTACCAGGCAATCCAAGCAACATTGCGGGCATGGACCCACTCTTATCTTTTAATACCATTTCAAGCTTTTTGACGAATACGAACTTGCAGCACTATAGCGGTGAGTCAGGGCTTTCTTATTTTTCACAAATGAGCGTCATTATTTATTTAATGTTCACGACGCCAGCAACAGGGCTAGCGCTTTGTATCGCATTTTTCCGCGGTTTAACAGGGAAGCGCACCATCGGGAATTTTTACGTTGACTTAGTGCGTGCGCATACGCGTATTTTCATTCCACTGTCAGTCATTGTGGGCATTCTACTGATTGCACAAGGAGTGCCACAAACGCTTCATGCGACTGTTCAAGCAACAACGATTGAAGGCATTCAGCAGCAAATTGCTAGAGGACCTGTCGCAGCACTAGAGTCCATTAAGCATTTAGGAACGAATGGAGGAGGATTCTTTGGGGTCAACTCAGCCCATCCATTCGAAAATCCGACACCATTAACAAACGTTCTTGAAATCATATCGATGTTTTTAATTCCAGCGTCGTTACCATTTGCCTTTGGACATATGGCGAAAAGCCGCAAGCAAGGATGGATTTTCTTTTCAGCTATGGCACTTATGTTTGTCGCCTTTTTAAGTCTAGCGTATATTGCAGAAAGCAACGGCAACCCAGCGCTAGAAAAAATCGGTCTTTCTCAATCAGAAGGTAGCATGGAAGGGAAGGAAGTGCGATTTGGTATTGCTCAAAGCGCATTGTTTACAACCGTTACAACCGCTGCCACAACAGGAACGGTTAATAATATGCATGATACTCTCACACCGCTTGGTGGCATTGTTCCTCTTGGATTAATGATGCTTAACTGCGTATTCGGTGGTGACGGTGTAGGGACCATCAACATTTTAATGTACGCCATTTTAGCCGTTTTCTTGGCAGGGCTTATGGTAGGACGCACACCTGAATTTTTAGGAAGAAAAATTGAAGGAAAAGAAATGAAGCTTATTGCGATCACGATTTTGGTTCATCCCATCATTATCTTATTGCCAACAGCATGGGCACTCGTAACAAGTATGGGATCATCAGCTATTTCAAATGCGGGATTCCACGGTATTTCACAAGTTTTATATGAATTTACATCATCTGCTGCCAATAACGGCTCTGGATTTGAAGGATTAGGCGATAATACACCGTTTTGGAATGTGTCTACGGGAATTGTGATGCTTCTCGGAAGGTATTTATCTATGATCGCGATGATTGCAGTAGCAGGATCATTATTAGCGAAAAAACCAGTTCCAGAAACGCTTGGGACATTTAAAACAGATAATAGCACGTTCATGGTCATTCTGTTATCTACCGTATTAATTGTGGGAGCGCTAACGTTCTTCCCAGTTATTGCCCTTGGGCCTATTGCAGAGTGGCTCACGATTCGCTAGAGAGTGCATGTTTAAGAGTGATATAAAAAAAGGAGTCTTTTTCGATGAATAGCAATCGCAAAACGCTTAATAACCAAATTATCAAACAGGCAGCTGGTGATGCCTTTAAAAAGTTTCATCCACGCATCATGGCTAAAAACCCGGTGATGTTTGTTGTAGAAATTGGATTTGTCATTACGCTCGTACTCAGTATTTTTCCTACTTTATTCGGTAAGGGAGAAAGTGCCGTCTACAATGCTGGGGTTAGCTTCATCCTGTTTTTGACGATTTTATTTGCCAACTTTGCTGAGGCGCTTGCAGAAGGGCGGGGAAAAGCACAGGCAGATAGTTTAAAGAAAACGAAGCAGGACACAAAAGCAAAGCTTCTTTTACCAACTGGGACGACGAAGCTTGTAAGCTCAACGGATCTTCGAAAAGGAGACGTTGTAATTGTAGAAGCCAACGAGTTGATCCCAAGTGACGGGGAAGTGATTCAAGGAGTAGCATCTGTTGATGAGTCGGCGATAACAGGTGAGTCTGCACCTGTTATTAAAGAATCGGGCGGAGACTTCAGCTCAGTTACTGGTGGAACGCGAGTTGTGAGCGATAGAATTAAGGTGAAGATCACAACGAATCCTGGAGAGTCATTCCTAGATCGAATGATTGGACTAGTGGAAGGAGCAAAGCGTCAAAAAACGCCAAATGAAATTGCGTTAAACACGCTTCTTGTTAGCTTAACGCTTATCTTTTTAATCGTCTGTACGACACTTGTTCCGATTTCTTCATATGTAAATGCGACTGTACCGATTGCGACGCTAATTGCGCTGTTAGTCTGTTTGATTCCGACCACGATCGGAGGATTACTATCTGCAATTGGAATCGCGGGGATGGACCGGGTCACGCAGTTCAATGTCATTGCGATGTCAGGAAAAGCGGTCGAAGCAGCAGGTGATATTAATACGATTATTCTTGATAAGACCGGAACAATCACGCACGGAAATCGTATGGCAGCTTCTTTTATTACGGTAAACAAAGTATCAAAAGAAGAGTTGAATCGCATCGCTCTTCACACGTCTCTTCATGATGAGACACCTGAAGGACGATCCATTGTTGAACTTGCGAAAAAGCTTGGCGTACCAAGTGAAGAATTTAAAATAGAAGGATCTCAGGGAGTAGAATTTAAAGCAGAAACACGCATGAGCGGAACAGATTTTAACACAGGACGAGTGGTACGAAAAGGCGCGGTTGAGGCAATTAAGCAGTTTGTATTAGAACAAGGTGGAAGCATACCGAGTGACTTGGATATGCGCACGAAGCAAATTGCGACAGAAGGGGGAACACCGCTAGCCGTTTCAGAAGGAAATCGTATAGTCGGGCTCATCTATTTGAAGGATACGGTGAAGCCTGGCATGAAAGAGCGTTTCGAAGAGTTACGAAGAATGGGCATTAAGACCGTTATGTGTACAGGTGATAATCCATTAACAGCTGCGACCATCGCAAAAGAGGCTGGGGTTGATGAGTTTATCGCAGAAGCGAAGCCTGAAGATAAGATTGCCGTTATCAAAAAGGAACAATCAGAAGGAAAACTAGTAGCGATGACGGGTGATGGAACGAATGATGCACCGGCGCTTGCTCAAGCTGACGTCGGAATTGCGATGAACAGTGGAACAATTGCGGCGAAAGAAGCAGCAAACATGGTCGATCTGGATTCGAACCCAACGAAAATTATTGAAGTTGTTTCGATTGGAAAGCAGTTGCTTATGACGCGCGGAGCTCTTACTACCTTCAGTATCGCAAATGACGTAGCAAAATATTTTGCGATTATCCCTGCGATGTTTATGCTTGCAATTCCGCAGATGCAGTCACTGAACATCATGCGTCTAGCGACACCGGAAAGTGCTATTTTGTCCGCACTCATTTTTAATGCGGTAATCATCCCACTTCTTATTCCTCTCGCTATGAAAGGTGTAAAGTATGTACCAATGAGCGCAACAAAGCTATTAAATCGAAATCTCTTTATCTATGGATTAGGTGGCATCATTGCTCCGTTCTTTGGGATTAAAGTAATCGATTTACTGTTAACGTTACTACATGTAGCATGAGAAAATTATAGAGAATAAAGGTGAAGAAGATGTTGAAAAATTTGCGATTAGCGGTTGTGCTACTGCTTATATGTGGAATTGTTTATCCATTAGGAATGACGGGAATTGCTCAGATCATTATGCCTGAAAAAGCAGAGGGAAGCCTTCTGAAAAATGAGCAAGGAAAGGTGATTGGCTCGAAGCTAATTGGACAGCAATTTAAAGATCCGCGTTACTTTACAGGACGTGTTTCTTCTATTAATTATGATGCTGCTGGATCGGGCTCAGGAAACTATGCGCCATCTAATCAAGACATGATTGATCGAACGAAAAAGGACTTGGCCATGTTTTTAAAAGAAAATCCGAGCATAAAGAAAAGTGAGGTACCTGCTGATCTGCTCACAAACTCTGGATCTGGACTTGATCCACATATTTCACCCATGGCGGCAAAGGTTCAGGTTCCACGCATCTCAAAAGAGCGTAACATTGATGAACAGAAGCTGTATGGATTAATTAAAAAACATACAGAAGGTCGTCAAATGGGTGTGTTTGGAGATCAACGAGTGAACGTATTGGAACTTAACGCTGGGCTAGATCAGTTAAAATAAGTCTTTGGCATTTCAGTGTGAGCTGGAATGCCCTTTTTCATAGAGAGGAGGACAGCTAGTTTGACAGAGCTATTTCGACGTAAAACACAGGAAGAGGTAGAACAATCTATTTTAAATGTTCAAAAAGGACGGTTTAAAATTATCCTTGGGGCAGTAAGCGGCTCAGGAAAAACGTATCACCTGCTTTTAGAAGGAAATGATTTAAAGAAGAAAGGCATTGATGTTGTGGTTGGGTGTATGAGCAGATCTGCTGGGCCAAAAGTGCAAAATCAAGCAAATCAATTAGAGCAGATGCCTGTGATTGAATGGGAAAAAGGCGAGGAGGAGCAGTGTGATTTAGATATTGAATCCATTTTAGAGCGAAATCCTGAAGTGGTGCTAGTCGATCACCTCGCACACCGAAATCGTCCAGAAGCCGCTTATCCAACAAGGCTAGACGAGGTAATGATGTTGATTAATAAGCAAATAAGCATCATTGCGACTATTAACATTTATGAACTAGAAGATATTTATAAGCTCGCCAATGAATTTACATCCATGAATTTTACGAATGACGAATGCGTACCGAAACATACCCTTTCGTTAGCAGATGATATTAAGCTTTTAGACGTAACCCCCGAAGTAATTTTAAAGCGATTAGAAGAAGAGACGATGGATCAGCACATCAAGAGCTCTCTTTTTCAGAAAGATAACTTAGCCGTGCTACGAGAGTTGTCACTTCGAGTATTAGCTGGAGAGGTAAACGAGCACCTGGATGAATATCGTCAAAAGTATGGTCTTCTCGGTGCATCTGGTGCAACAGAGAGAATATTGGTCTCGGCACAATATTATTGGAATGGTTCGCTTTTAATAAGGCGCGGGGATCAAATTGCGAAGCGGTTAGGTGGGGAGCTTAACGTCGTCTGCTTTCGAAATGCTGGACATCGTCTATCAGAGGAAAAAGAAACATTTAAACGATCGATTGTCCAACTAGTAGAGAAGTTAGGTGGCACATTTGAAGAAAAAGTGCTAAAAAAAGACGATGTAGCGGACGAAATTGTGGAATATGCGATCCAAAACAATACGACTCGCATCGTCATGGGGCAGTCCAAAAGAAGTAGATGGGAAGAGTTTTGGCACGGATCGATTCTTCATAAAATTCTCCGGGCAACGCGAAACATTGATCTTTTTATTGTTGCAGATCGAGCTGAAAAGGAAGGAGAGCGCGTACTGCCTGCTAGGCAAAGAAAAATAGATGACAACCCGTATCGACGACCGTCTGATCAAGAGGTAGAAAATCGAATTAACCACATTAAGCGCGGTACGTTAAAAGTATACATCGGAGCCGCTCCTGGTGTAGGGAAGACCTATACGATGTTGAGAGAGGCAAATGAACTTCGGCAAAAAGGAATTGATGTGGTCATTGGCCTTTTGGAAACGCACGGTCGAAGAGAAACGCTTGAGCAGGTTGGCGTACTAGAAACCATTCCACGCAAACAAATTCCTTATAAAGGCGTCACTCTCGAGGAGATGGATACCAAAGCTATTTTAATGAGAAATCCAGAAGTTGTCTTAATTGATGAGCTTGCTCATACAAATGTTCCGGGGAGCATTCGGACAAAGCGATATGAAGATGTTGAAAAGGTTTTAAAGGCAGGTATTTCGGTTATCTCCACCTTAAATATTCAGCATATTGAAAGTCTTAATGATAGCGTAAAGCAAATTACGGGAATCCGCGTTCGTGAGACGGTTCCTGATCGCGTGCTGGGCATGGCAGATGAAATTGAACTGATCGATATCTCTCCTAAAGCGCTTAGGCAACGTATGAAGGAAGGAAATATTTACCGAGCGGATAAGATTGAGCAGTCACTATCTCATTTTTTTAAAACCGGAAATTTGATTGCGCTACGCGAGATGGCACTTCGGGAGGTAGCAGATGATGTAGATGAACGATTGGAATCGTGGGAGCATACGAAAGCATTGAGGGGACCGTGGCGAACGGAAGAAGTCATTTGTGTGTGTATACACCTCGGATCAAACAGTGAGCTGTTAATTCGACGAGGCTTTCGGATTGCCTATCGTCTTAAGGCAGATTGGTACGTTGTATATGTTCAAGATCATCCTCTAAACGAGCAGGAGGAAAAAGCAAAAGAGCACGTGAAAAAGATGACGAAGCGATTAGGAGGACATTTTCATACGTCTGCCGTTAGTGACCGGCGCAAGGTTGTTGGTGTCTTACAGCAGTATTTCCATGAAAAGCAAGCCACCCAAATAATTATTGGGCATTCAGCAAAATCACGTATGGAGGAAATTTGGAGGGGGTCCATTGTTCAAAAGCTGTTGAAAGAAACGCGACATCTAGACGTCCTAGTTGTAGCACATCTATATCAATAACCGAGTTTCTTCATTAATATATCTACATTGATTTTAATCTAGGAAACAATGAATAAGAGGGAAACAGAGGGTTGCCAATGTGCAATCCTTTTTATTTTTCCGAGCACATTAAGAGTTGTTCTGTGTAAAAAGTTGTAATAGAATAGTAATGCTATAATACTTCAATTCTTTAACCCTTTCTAAATGAAGATGTTATATAGTATTTTTAAAAGTAGTTGCCCCTTTTCGTACATCTACCCAAGACATGATAAATTAATTATCGAGTAAGTAAAATTGAAGAGTGAAAGTAGGAGAACAAAATGAGCTTTCGAAAAAAGCAGATTTTAGGGTTTGGCCTTATCATGCTTTTTATCACTGTCATGCTAGTTGGCATTATTGTGATGATCAACAACATGAAAAGCAATATGCTTGAAATAGTTGAAGATCGGTACGGAAAAGTGAGTCAGGCGACTGAAATTCAGCAGTTGTTTTCACAGTCTGATCGTGAATTACTGTATTTAATGAATGAAGAGGATAAGCAGAGTCGACAAGAAAGTATTAAGCGCTTAGAAGATAACCGAGTGACGATACAAAAAGATATTACCACATTGTCAAGCATTTTAAACCGTGCTCAGGCAAGAGATTTACTAACCCAAATTCAAATTCAATATGCAAACTACATTGAAACAGAGACTCAAATTGTTCAAAAGACAGAAGGCAATATTAACGAGAAGGCGTTCTCATCGCTTTTTAAAGAACATCAACAGAAGCGTGAGATGCTTACAGAAAACTTGAGTAAATTTAAAAAGTTTCAGGAAGACCTAATGAACCAGGCATTAAAAGATTCAAATGATACGTACAATCAGATTTTAACGGTGGTTATTTTAGGTATTTTATGCTGCCTGCTTTTAATTATGGGCGCGTCTATGTGGGTCATTAAGAGTACGTCTAAGACGTTAAAAAATATTTCAGATGTGATGGGGAATATTGATTATACGGACTTAAGCACGCTTCCACGAGTCGAAGTTGGAATTAAAGATGAGATTGGTCAAATCGGTCTCGCCTTTAATGAAATGGCGTCATCACTAGAACGATATAATGAAAAAGAGCAGCGATTTAATGAGCAAATTTCAGATCAAAATTGGATTCAAACAGGAATTGCGGACGTAACCACGATGTACCAAAATATTGTGGATGTAGAACTGCTAGCAAACAAATTTATGGCCAAGTTAACGCCGCTAATCGGTGCATCTATGGGAGCTTTTTACTTGCGAAAAGGAGAGGAGAACAATCCTCATTTTTTAAAGGTAGCTAGCTTTGCAGGACGCGCGGATGATGTAGGAAGAAAATCATTCTTGTTCGGTGAAGGAATTATTGGTCAGTGCGCGATCGAGAAAAAGATGAGAGTAATTGAAGAAATTCCATCTGACTACACATTTATCGCTTCTGGTTTAGGAGAAGTGAAGCCAACGAGTATTCTTATCGCACCTGTTTTATATGAAGGAAACGTTGTGGCCGTGATTGAATTGGCCAGCATTCGTCCATACACAGATCTTCAGCAACGTCTTCTTGTGCAGCTTTTAGATACGTTAGGCATTACCGTTAATAACGTATTAGGGCGCATGGAAATTGAGCGTCTGTTAGCAGAATCACAGATGATGACGGAAGAATTACAAGCTCAGTCAGAGGAGCTTCAAACGCAGTCAGAGGAGCTTCAGGCTCAATCAGAAGAGCTGCAGTCACAGTCAGAAGAGCTACGTATGATTAACGAGCAGCTAGAAGAACGAACGAGAGATGCAGAGCAAAAATCAACGGATTTACAAATGGCTAAAAATGATTTAGAAGAAAAAGCGGAACAGCTGCAGTTAAGTTCAAAATATAAATCGGAGTTTCTTGCGAATATGTCGCATGAGCTTCGTACACCGTTGAACAGCATTTTAATTTTATCTGAAATGCTTTCTGACACGGCTGCCGAGGGATCACTTGAAGATCAAAAAGAGTTTGCGACGGTCATTCATTCTTCAGGAAAAGATTTATTGAATTTGATCAACGATATTTTGGATTTATCAAAAGTGGAAGCCGGGAAGTTAGATATTACGTTCTCTGAGACGAACTTAAGTGAACTTCCTTCCTATATTGATCAACAGTTCCGTCACGTGAGTCAGAAAAAGGGATTGTCATTTGTGATTAATAAGGATAAAAATGTACCTGACATTCTTTACTCGGACGAGCAGCGCATTCAGCAAATCTTAAAAAACTTATTATCAAATAGCTTTAAGTTTACAGAAGAAGGCTCTGTCTCTATCTCCATTCGTAAAGTGGAAGAAAAGATTGCGCACAGATGGGTGGATACAAAGGGTGCTGACTTCTGGATTGAAATAAAAGTAGTGGACACGGGTATTGGAATCGCAAAAGACAAGCAGCAGCTAATCTTTGAAGCGTTCCAGCAGGCTGAAGGAGCGACCGCAAGAAAGTATGGAGGTACAGGCCTTGGTTTATCGATCTGCCGAGAGTTTATTAAGCTGCTTGGTGGATGGATTATGGTGGAAAGCCAAGAAGGTCAAGGAAGCGTCTTTACGTTATACATTCCGAGCCTACCAAACGGACTTGAAGCCGTTTATGAAGTTCAACAAGCACCACTTGAAGTGGCAGCAACAATTGATGCGCCTCTAATTGAAGCAGTAGAGATAGAAGAGAAGCAACCAGTCGCTTCTGACGTATCATCAAGTATTTATCAAGGAAAGACCGTATTAATTTGTGATGATGACAATCGGAACATCTATGCATTAAAAACAGCATTAGAAGCAGAGGGAATGAATATTATTGCTGCTCAAAATGGTATCGAGTGTCTCGAGCTAATGGAGAAAAACTTGGACATTGATATTGTCTTAATGGATATCATGATGCCAGGGATGGATGGCTATGAGACGATGCAACGCATTCGATCTATTCCATTTTTCAATGAGCTTCCTATTATTGCGTTAACGGCAAAAGCAATGAAAGGCGACCGCCAAAAATGTTTAGAGGCAGGGGCGTCCGACTATATCAGCAAGCCGCTAAAACTGGATCAGCTGTTTTCGGTTATGAGCGTTTGGCTTACTAAATCATCAAAGTAAGATTGAAATGGAGTACGTAATCCGCAGAAGGAGAGAATAAGAAGTGAAGCAATATCTATCGACAATTGAAGAACGAGAGCAGCTTGAGATTGAATTGCTTCTAGAGACGATGTATCGTATATCGGGCTTCGATTTTCGTGAATACATGCGCTCGTCAATAGAAAGACGAATTCAACATCGAATGCGCTTGGAGCAAATTCCGACGATAAGTCGAGTAATAGAAAAGGTCATTCATGAGCCTGGGTATATTGAAAAGCTATTGAGTGATTTTTCTATTAACGTCACGGAGATGTTTCGGGACCCTAGCTTTTTCTTAACCTTTCGAAAGCAAGTAGTGCCTCTTTTGCGTCATTATCCAGAAATTCGGATTTGGCATGCCGGCTGCGCGACAGGCGAGGAGGCCTACTCCATGGCGATTTTGATGGAAGAGGAAGGGCTTGGGGATAAAACAAAAATTTATGCGACGGATATGAATGAAAAAGTATTGAAGAAAGCGGAAAGCGGCATTTTTTCACTAAAAAAAATGCAAACTTATACGCGAAACTACTTACAAGCAGGTGGCAAACGAGAGTTTTCAGAGTACTATACGACGGATTATGCCGCCGCTTATTTTCATCCGTCTTTAACGCGAAATATTATCTTTGCTCAGCATAATCTCGTCACCGATGGCTCGTTTAATGAGTTTCACGTTATTATTTGTCGCAACGTCATGATTTATTTCAATCAAACGTTGCAAGACAGCGTGCACGATTTATTTTACGAGAGCCTTAGTCAAGGAGGTTTTTTAGGACTCGGAAATAAAGAAGCGCTCCGTATCGATTATGATCGGAAGCTATACCGAGATTTTAATCCAATTGAGCGACTGTATCAAAAGTGCTAACAAAAAACGACCTACAAAAAGTAGGTCGTTTTTTCATGACTGTACGCGGATCATTACCGTACACATATCATCAGGCTGATTGAATTGCAAATCTTTTGATAAAATCATGTCGATAGGCGAGTTAGATGCTAATGGATTCCAGTATTGAGACGTGGCGTTTTGGAGATAAGCGATAGGGTCACGCCCAGTGCGTTCTAATGCTTCTTCCACACCATCGGTATACAACAGGAGCTGAATGCTATTTTCATACTGAAGAGTTGTAGCATTTACTTTTATGTGCTCCGTAAAGCCAACTGCTAGGCTACCACGCTCTAGTGTAACAAAGTCTTTTCCATCAACACAAGCAAAGCCCGGTGGATGCCCAGCGTTCACGTACGTCACGGTCTTCTTATTTGTGTCTACGACGAGGTAAATCGCTGTAAAATAATAGTGCAAGTAGCTGTCATCCTTTGCGATGTAAGCCATCCAGCGATTTAATTCTGTAATAACCGATTCTGGATCGGTATGTTTTCGAATAGCATCTCGGAGGACAGAAGAGATGAACATACAAACAAGCGATGCTGAAATTCCGTGACCCATCATGTCAAGAAGAATGACTGCATAACGGTGCTCATCAATTTTGTGCCAGTAGTATAAGTCCCCAGCAAGCTTGTAAGCAGGAATGTAGGATGCAGCAATGTGAATATGATCTGTAAAGATCGGTTCACTTAGCAATGTTCGCTGTACCTGTGTGGCGAGATCGAGTTCATTGCGAATTTTTAGCTCTTGTTCGGTGTGCCAATCTTTCTCTTCTTTTAGTCGTAGCGCAACACGAAGTCGTGCTAGCAGTTCTATTTTATTAATGGGTTTTGTAATGTAGTCAACGCCTCCGACATCTAACGCCTCTGCGACTTTCTGTGAATCTTCAAGAGCCGTAACAAAAATGACCGGAATATCTTTTAGATGAGCTATTTTTTGAAGATATTTACATGCTTCAATTCCATCCATTTCTGGCATCATAATGTCCATTAGAATGACATCTGCTGGAGGAAGCTGGGCGTGTTCATCGGACACCTTTAAATATTTAAATAGTTCACGAGCCGATGTAAAAGAATGATAATCGGTATACCCTGCACCCTTTAAAATCTTCTCAATAACAAATAAATTTACTTGATTATCATCAACAATTAAAATGGCCATTACTGATCTCCTTTTGGCACATAAGAGGACTGAAAAAGTAGAATCGAAGTCTTCTTGAATTTACGATAAAAATTGCTATCTATTATTATAACGTAAATTTTCCAGTAGATAAAAAATAAAGTGCAAGAGCACATCGAAAAAGACACCTTAGAAGGCGTCTTTTGACTCATTTCCATTCTAGAATTCCACGTAAATCTGAATAGATTGCATCAGGTGGTACTTGAAGTTGTTCCGTCGGTTTGTGAAGTCGATTGATCCACGCGGTATGAAATCCGAAGCTTTTGGCACCGGATATATCCCATCCATTGGATGACATAAATAACACTTCATGTCGTTCAACTCCTAATACGTTTAGAGCATGAAGGTAACTAGCAGGCGTTGGTTTGTATTGTTTCACATCATCCACGCTAATTAGTTCATCAAATAAAGAAGTAAGACCAGCGTTCTTTATAAGAGGATCTAACATATCATGTGAGCCATTCGAGAATACGGCCCGCTTGTAGTTGGTAAATTCTTTTAACACTGCTTCAACTTCATCATAATGCTCTAGATGTAAGTAGGCATTCATTAAGGTTTGCTCTTGGTCATGTGACAATTTATGACCTTGTTCGTGAACAGCGTAACGAAGAGCATCTTTCGTTACTTGTGAAAATGGCGTATAGTTTCCCATAAGCTGACGTAAAAATGAATATTCGATTTGCTTTTGGCGCCATGTTTGACTAATTTGTTCTCCCTTTTCGGGATAGAGCTCTTCGCACTTTTCAATGACAGAATGAACGTCAAATAACGTTCCATACACGTCAAAGATGAGGGCTTTAATTGAAGAAGACATAGCAAAACTCCTTTTTATGTGAACCACTACCTGTATTATAGCCTTCTCTTAGTCCTTCAAAACCTTACCCATAATAGTCGGAAAAATTAGATAGACAAATAAAAAGGAGTGTGATACATTCAACTTAATCGTTTAAGTGAAGAGGTTATGAAGAATGAAAAAAGTAACGATGAAAGATATCGCGAAGGAAGCGAAAGTGTCCGTTGCAACTGTAAGCTACATTATTAACAACGTAAAAAACCAAACGATTCCATTAGAAACACGAAATCGCGTGTTAGAGATCGCTCATCGTTTAAATTATGCACCAAATTTAGCTGCTCGTTCGTTAGTCAAACAAAAGACGGGTCTTGTTGGTATTTTGCTGAATAGGGGGCCAAACGAAACGGTGTGGAAAGAGCTATATCACGCCCGTTTTGTCAGTCAGTTAGAAAAACGATTAACAGAAGATGGTTATCATGTGTTGTTTTCAACGATTGATGAAAAAGCGCCTAATCACCATATTATTACGGAGCGAAAGCTTGATGGCGTATTTTTAATTGATGTGAAGGAATCAAACTTCTACCGTATTTCCAATCAGTTCACGATGGTTCCCATTGTCTTAATTGATAGTTATATAGAGGATGAGCTATTTTTTAAAGTACTGCCAGATTTTGAACGTGCCGTGCAATGTGCCAAACAATATATAACGAGAGACTACGTAATCATTATGGAGGAGTTCCAAAACGAGCAAATTCTCCAGCGTGTAAAAGCTGCAAGTGGCGTACTTGATGAGTATATTCATATTGCCACATCAGAAGAAGATCTTGCTTATTTTCTAGCAAAAAACAAGGGGAAACAAGTGATTGTCTTTAATGAGTTTTTGGCAACCGCTGTTAAAAATCAGCATGCGAACGAAGACATTATTTGTGTGTGTACAGCTGGCTGTGAAGAGCTAGTTCCACGGACAGTGAAAAAAGTTACGTTTAAGTCGTCTAAGGATGAAATAGCATTTCATATCATGAAGCTATTATTAGATGAGGAAGATTGTTCTGACATGATTAAATACAAGATGCAAGAAGCAGAGTAATTCTGCTTTCCTTTTTACGCTAAACTTAAACGATTAAGTCAAACTATTAGGGGTGGGTATTATGTTAAAGGAAGCTGTTTATCATCGTCCAAAAGGAAATTTCGCGTATGCATATGATGCAGAAACGTTACATATTCGTCTAAGAACGAAAAAGGAAGACTGTAGTGCGGTGACAATTTTATGGGGAGATCCTTTCTCATGGGAGAAAAATGAGAATGATGTATGGGAATGGCATCGTGATCAGTCTGTTTCAATGAGAAAAGAAAAAAGCACGAGTCTATTTGACTATTGGTTTGGTGAAATCAAAACAGAAACAAAGCGTGTGAAATATGCATTCCAACTAGAACAGAAAAATGAAACCGCTATCTATACAGAAAAAGGTTTTTTCGTTGATTTAAATACACGAACAAATAATTCATTTTTTACCTTTCCATACTTAAATGAAGAAGATGTCTTTTCGGCCCCTTCTTGGGTAAAAGATACGGTATGGTATCAAATTTTCCCTGAGCGTTTTGGAAATGGAGATGAGTCAATTAACCCGAAAGGAACGTTGCCATGGGGAAGTACGGAGCCAAAGCCTGATAATTTCTTTGGAGGAGATCTGCAGGGAATTATGGATCACTTGGATCATTTAGTAGAGCTTGGTATTACAGGTTTGTATTTAACACCTATTTTCAAGGCTTACTCAAATCACAAATATGACACGATTGATTATATGGAGATTGATCCACAGTTTGGGGATAAAGAAACGTTTAAGCAATTTGTAGATACGTGTCATGAAAAAGGCATCAAAGTAATGCTTGATGCGGTATTTAATCATTCTGGATTTTACTTCCCACCTTTTCAAGATGTATTGAAGAATGGCGATAAATCACTTTATAAAAACTGGTTTTATATTGAGGACTTCCCTGTTCAAACGAAGCCAAAGCCTAATTATGCGACGTTTGCTTTTACAGAAGCGATGCCAAAGCTTAACACGTCTAATGCGGAGCTTCGCGAATATTTACTAGAAGTTGGTCGCTATTGGGTAAGGGAATTTAATATTGACGGTTGGCGATTAGATGTAGCAAACGAGGTATCACATGACTTTTGGCGCGAGTTCCGTAAAGAAGTTCGTGCCATTAAGCCAGATGTATATATCTTAGGAGAGATCTGGCATGATGCGATGCCGTGGCTGCAAGGAGATCAATTTGATGCAGTCATGAACTATCCATATACAAGTGGAGCCATTGACTTTTTTGCCAAGCAAGAAATAACGGCAGAAGAATTTGTGAACCAAACGGTCGAAACGCTCGTGATGTATCCAAAGAATGTGATGGAAGCAGCGTTTAATTTATTAGGAAGTCACGATACGCCCCGCATTTTAACGATCTGTGAAGGGAATAAGGAAAAGGTTAAGCAGTTGTTCACATTCCTGCTATCAGCACCAGGAACGCCGTGTATTTATTATGGAGATGAAATTGGGATGTCAGGTGATATGGACCCAGGATGTCGAAAGTGCATGGAGTGGGCAGAAGAGAAGCAAGATCGTGAGCTGCTGCAGTATATTACAGATCTAATTGCGCTTCGCCGGGAAAAAGGTGTTTTTGGAAACGATGGAGAGCTTGATTTTGTTCAATACAGCAACGAAACAAATCATGTGATGTACACGAAAACGAATGGAGACGATACGCTTTTATTTGTCTTTAACAACAGTTCAGAAGCCATTTCTGTTACAAAGCCTGATTCACTCAAAGGAAAGAAACTTCTTCCGGTCATCGATACGAATGTGAGCCTAGATGAAAAAGAGCTCAAGCTTGCTGGGCATGAGGTATTAATTGTTGAAATCGTTTAATTTAAAATAGGGTTGAAAAAGAAGGGGAAATGAAAGATGATCGAGACGTTTAAGGTGACGATTACACCCTTGCAAAGGGAGAGAACGGTGCGGGTCTATCTTCCGCCAAGCTATTATTCTAGCAAACAAAACTATCCTGTGTTATACATGCACGACGGACAAAACTTATTCTTCGATGAAGAGGCAGGGTACGGGATGGCGTGGAAGATTGGTGAATTTTTGGATTCGTCTTCTTATGAACTCATTGTGGTAGGAATTGATTGTAATACGGAAAATGAAGGAAATAAGCGTTTGGACGAATATGGTCCTTGGGAAAACAAAGACATTGGAAAATTGATGAGAAATTTAGATGAGACGTTCGGTGGAGAAGGAAAGCAATACGTAGAGTATATCGTAAACGAGCTCAAGCCATTTATTGATGACAAATATCGTACCATTTCGAACGATACAGCGATGGCGGGGAGTTCCATGGGTGGGTTAATTTCCACTTACGCAGCTTTTCAATATCCAAATGTATTTAATCGTATTGCCTCTCTATCTTCTGCATATTGGTTTAACCAAAAGGAAATCGAAGAACTAGTCAATCAAAGTGAACCGACGATCATTCAAAAATTTTATTTAGATGTCGGCACCCAAGAAGCGTCTGGTGATGTTGATGCAGCAATGTACGTCGATTCCAGTAAACGTTTGTATAAGCTAATTAAGGAAAAAGTGATTGAGTGTAAGTTTGAAATTGTAGAAGGGGCGAAGCATAACGAAATTGCTTGGAATAAGCGCCTTCCAGAGATTTTTGCGTTTTTATATAAATAATAGCAAGTAAGTTACCTAGCCTCTTCCTTCTGCGCGTTTGTGTGGAGAAGGAAGAGGCTTTTTGTTCTGCACAAAAAAGCTACGCTGAAAATAGTCGTTGGTTCTTTATATTTTAAACGTCAAGCAGGGGCTTGTGTTGCAGCTACGTTAATAAGGAAGTTAAAGGTACACATGAAATGGTGAAAAAATCCTGTTTATGGATATTGACTTCCAAATTTTAAGTTGGTATTATATCACTATGCGATATATCGTTAGTCGATATAAAGACAGGAGAGAAGAGCAATGAAAAAGAAACGAACGGTTGATGATCATCTTCCTTTGACGCACACAACGTACTACATTCTGCTCGCTCTAGGGTCTTCACTTCACGGGTACGGCATTATGCAAAAGGTAGAAGAGATGAGTAAGGGAACGGTAAGACTCGGACCTGGTACGCTTTATGGGGCCCTTAGTAAGCTAGAAAAGGACGGATTAATCGTAAAAGTGGACGTTCAAGAGCGTAAGAAAAATTATCAGCTGACCGATCTTGGAAATCGCGTTATCCAAGCAGAGTATGAGCGTCTGCATGAACTTGTAGAAAGAAGTAAGCCGTATGTTAAGAAACTAGGGGAGGATTTGACATGAAAAAAGAAAAGAGTTGTTTTCGCATCTTTTTCGCCTGGCAAGATGAAAAAGAAGAGCAGTGGTTAAATAGTATGGTTCAAAAAGGATGGTATTTTAAAGGATACAGAAGGGGCAGATACTATTTTGAGCAGGGCGAACCGGCAGATGTGATCTACAAGCTCGATTACAAGAGCACGTCGAACAAAGACATGGAAGAGTACAAAACGATTTTTAAAGAGGCGGGCTGGGAGCACGTAGATTCTTTTTTAGGCTGGCACGTTTTCAAAGGAAAAGCTGGAGAACGTTTTTCGGAAACGCTGTATTCCGATCGTGAGTCCAATGCTCAAAAGTACAAAGGATTATTGCTAACTACTGGATTAGCTTTTATAAGCGGATTATCAATTGCAACTTCCCTCGTTTTCAATGACAGTGTGACTAATTCATCAGTAGGTGATTTTTTTAAAGGTTTCTATACCGCTCTGTTAGTCCTGCTGGGGTTATCACTTACGTTAATTTATCGTAAATATCGTCGTCTGTTATCTCATTAACAAAGCGCTATCACATACATAAAAAATGAATAAAAACACAACTGCTCACCAAATAATCATCATGATGGTGAGTTTTTTTGTAAAATTATTCAAAAAAACTGTTATAGATCATAAATTAATTGTGTCTATTCTGTGACAGATACAGTATAATGGACATAGTCGAGCCTTGACGACGCTTTAAAAACAAAAAAGAAAGCGTTATCAAAGAGTGAGGGGAGGTTTAGGAAGCGTAAGAGATATGTAGAATCATTCGCGACCACCATTTTGTCACTAACCATCATGAAACGAGAATGTGCCATACATAGTTTCTTCCTACATGTAAATTGAGACAACAATCGATGCTGTAACAATGAATTTGAGGGGGATATTATATGGATTTATTAATTATCATTCTGGCATTAGGTTTGCTGATGTTAATCGCGTATCGTGGGTTTTCTGTGATCCTTTTTGCGCCACTTTGCGCATTATTGGCCGTTATGCTAACAGAGCCAAGCTATGTACTACCGTTTTTCTCTAATATTTTTATGGAAAAAATGGTTGGATTTATTAAGAACTATTTCCCCGTTTTCTTATTAGGGGCCGTATTTGGTAAGCTAGTTGAAACATCTGGTGTTGCTGAATCCATTGCGAAAACGATTGTCCGCTTTGTTGGTGCAAAGAGAGCAATTTTAGCGATTGTTTTATTATGTGCCATCTTAACATATAGCGGCGTAAGCTTATTCGTTGTCGCATTTGCTGCATATCCGTTTGCTGCTAATCTATTCCGCGAAGCAAACATCCCGAAACGTTTAATTCCAGGAACAATTGCTTTAGGAGCTGTTACATTTACGATGGACGCTCTTCCTGGAACACCACAAATTCAAAACGTTATTCCAACATCATTCTTTAAAACGGATATTTACGCAGCCCCTATCTTAGGGATTATCGGCGCAATTTTTGTATTTACAATTGGAATGCTTTATTTGGAGCGTCAGCGTAAAAAAGCGCACGCCAAGGGCGAAGGTTATTTTGGTGTGGAGAGTGGAAATGCAGAGCTTGCTGCATCTGCTGAAACAGAAGCAGCTCAAGCATCTCTGTCTACGTCACCACAGCCAAGTGCATTGCGTCAGTGGCTCGCTTTTGCCCCGCTTATCCTCGTAGGGGTTTCGAACAAATTGTTCGTTATGTCAGTCGTCAAATGGTATCCAAACGGATTCGATTTTTCTAAAATTGGTTTAGAGTCATTTGGAGTCGTTGACTTAAATACGGTGGCAGGAATTTGGTCTGTAGAACTGGCCCTTTTAATTGGGATTATCGCCACCATGATTTATGGCTGGAAACGCATTATGGTAAACTTCCAAACGGGTTTAAATGCAAGTATTGGAGGCGCTTTGTTAGCTACAATGAATACAGCGTCTGAATATGGATTTGGTGGAGTTATTGCTGCATTACCTGGTTTCAGCGTTGTACGTGACGGCATTTCTCATACGTTTACGAATCCGCTCGTTAACGGAGCCGTTACGACAAACGTATTAGCCGGTTTGACGGGGTCCGCATCTGGCGGTTTAGGAATCGCGTTAAGTGCGATGGGAGATAAATACGTAGAAGCTGCTCAAAAGTTCAATATCGATCCAGAAGTTATGCACAGGGTCATTGCCATGGCATCAGGTGGTATGGACACGCTTCCTCATAACGGAGCTGTAATTACACTTCTTGCTGTCACAGGCTTAACACATAAACAATCATACAAAGATATTTTTGCGTTAACGATCATTAAAACGCTAGCATGTTTCTTCGTCATCTTATTCTATTCGTTAACAGGACTTTACTAAACCGATCAAGAAGAACACCTTTTCAGCGAAAGGTGTTCTTTTTATTTGATTGAAAATAAAAGTTAGAATATTCCTTATTATTAGGAGAAAAGTTTTATTTTTGGCTCGTATACGCGAAAATAGACGAATTTTTTTTACTAAGTTTTTTTAGTATTCTATAATGTTTTTATGCGTTTTCTCTGTAGAATTTTTGGTGGAAATCAAAAGGTGCTTTATATATTTATGAAGCAATGCCGTAAGCGCTGAGCGTTTGTAGACAATGGAGGGGTTGTGGCCTTTATGTGTAAAAGGCGGTAAAGAGGTGAGAGAATGTATTGTAAAAAAAATAAGAACGTATCATCGGGGGATGCAAACAATAATCTTCAGTCAAAAGAGTTGCATACATATAAAGATGAAATGACTGAAACACATGCGAATGAACCGCAGTGTGAGTGCTATGAGTTTCATTTTAAATTCTATCTCTCTGGAAAGAACAAGGGATTGGTGATTAAGAAGCATTCTTATACGTTATCAAAAGATGAAAACGAAAAAATGATTCGAATGGCAAATGGCGTATCCTTAATTGGTAGGTTTGTGTTGACGAAAGAAGCACTTCAAGACATCAATAAATATATTGCTTATCTAAACAATGCTTATGCATTGGAAGTGCCTATGTTAGATATGCGAACGATTAGACGTACCTTTGCGAGTATTACAAGCTTTCCGACGACCATGTCAAAGTCCATCACGAAAGTCTACACAAGGAAACGAGGATAATGCGTTAAACGCATTTTTTTATTGCGCTCTATTTTTACCATAATGTACCTCTGTTTGATTTTTTTTCTTATGCAGCTCTTGCTGAATCAATAGAAAAGGAGCTATTTATCTATGTATAAATAGCTCCTCTTCTATCACCCTAATCGCCGTTATTTAAGATCTACAAAATGATGGTTTGTAATAATGTTTTGTAGCTGTTCAGTCGTAATTTCAATAATGCCATCATCATATAACTGAATTAATTGCTTTAATTTTTCTACACCGTTTGCATTTAGCACGCTGCTGTAAATGTCCGCAACGAGCTGTTGATCATCATGCTGATTTAACTCTTTAATAATGCTCGGTGGAAGCACATGTGAATTTTCCTTTATGAGCTTTAAATAGTAGTTAACTTGTTCTTGAGAGAGATAATAAAACTTATGATCTTTAATCCCCTTTAGTTCCTTCTTTTGAATCAGTTCATTAATGCTGCGGCGAAGATTATCTGAATTTCTCGCTGTTTCTTTAATATTAAGCAACTTTAAGGCCTCAACCGCTACCTTACTTGTCGAAATATAGTCATTCATAATAATTTAAACTCCCTATACTAAAAATCAGTTTCTTAAATAAATCTTCTAGTCTATCATATAGCGTTAACGATCTGGATGCTAGTAATTGTAAGAAGTTTGCTCTTTTTACGCTTGATAATGGTTAGTCATCGCTTTTTGATGACGCACCTCATGATGATGCAACAAGTGCAAATCCTGAATTAAGTGATAAATAGAAAGAAGCTCGTATAAAATGGCTGTCTCAGGAACTAATCGCTGCTCACCTGCTAGTGCATGTTTGATTATTACTGAATATTTTGATCGTACCCATGATGCTCAAATTCCTTTTGGAGGTTTGTTTCTATTATAACGCAGTTTTACTCGCACTTAAGAAAAAATAAAAAGCCCTCTCTTTTCAGGGAAGAGGGGCTTCAACATAGACCATTAGAGCATATCGTTCGGATAAACAAGGCCGGTCTTGCGACGAATTGCGTCCATCGTTCGCATTGTAAGAAGTGATCGTTCATGAGAATTTGTAGGAGATTCAAGCTCACCCTGCTTGACTAGACGAACAAATTCAGCTAACTCGTAGTACATCCCTGGCAGAGGCTGTTTGACTGTAAGATCTTCAACAGTTCCATCGTTGTAGCGAATTTCTACTTTTTCGGCTCCGTGAATTTTATCAATCATCATGCTCCCATGTTCGCCTTGAATTTCTGTTGGGGTATAGGAGTTTGTAATTTTTGAATACATGACGACCGCATCTCGATCACCGTATTGAAGCAACACGCTTCCTTGTCCGTCAACACCTGACTCCAGCATAACAGCTGATGCCTCTATCTTTTCTGGTTCACCGAATAATGTAATAAGCGGGTATAAGCAATAAACGCCAAGGTCCATTAGGGCACCGTTGGCCAACTCAGGCTTAAAGGCATTTAAGACGATGCCTTCTTTGTATTTATCATATCGCGATGAATATTGGCAGTAGCTTGCTACGTATTTGCGGATGGGTCCTACCTTATGTATGTGCTTCTGAATTACTTTAAAGTTTGGGAGAAGCGTTGATTTCATTGCTTCCATGAGGACAACACGGTTTTGCTTTGCACACGTAATCATTCGTGATACTTCTTGTTCATTTGCTGCCAGCGGTTTTTCGCATAGCACGTGTTTGCCATTTTCTAAAAAAACCACCGTTTGGTCAGCGTGGAAGGCATTCGGGGTTGCGATGTATACGGCATCGATGACATCGCTCTTCGCCATTTCCTCTAGGCTTGTAAACAAATGAGTGGCACGATATTTTTCTCCAACTTCTTTCGCACGTTCCTCTGTTCTTGAATAAACAGCCGTGAGTTGAAAATCTTCTACAAAACTAGCTGCTTCTAATAAACGATCGGTAATCCAGTTCGTTCCTACAATTCCAAAACGAATCATTCCATCAACCTCTTTTCTAGCATTTTCTCCATTATAGCGCTTTTTTTCTTTTAGTTAAAATGCGGTAGTGATGAGTAGAAAAAGGTCAGCATTTGCTGATCTTTTTTATTTGGAAACAGTAAGTAGGTTAAAACACCTATCTTTAAAAAACATAAATCTGCAAATTAAGACATATGAACTGGAAAATAAAAGGGTGATGTGCGTTATAATAGCAGGTAGATTGTAAAATGAACCGATGCAGTAAGCGTTTTGATTTCGTGGGAGGTGGTTTTGTATGAAAAAATACTTAGGAGTTATTTCAGTCTTTATTTTACTCCTTGCTTTATTGGCCTCAAGTGGAGTACTTATACATACATCAGATTATGTTTCTAATGCTATTTTAATAGCAGGTATTGTTCTCTCTTTTATTGCGATGTTGTTTAGTAAAAGAGGCGTGTGGAAAATTATTTCGATCGTTTTATTGGTCATTGTGTCTTTGTTTACAGTAGCTTTTCTATCTTAACTAGACGTTTTAAAGAAAAACAAGTCATGCCGGACAGGGATGACTTGTTTTTTATTGTCTTTAAATAGAAAAAAGTTCACAAAATTGTCACTTACGAGGAGATTTTCTTCCTTGCTATACTAAGCTTCTATTCAGAAAAGGAGAGAGTATAGATGCCAAAAACAAAAAAAGAAGGGCTTTATTTTGGTTTAATGATGTGTTTTGGAATGGCTGTTGTGATGGGAATGTACAACATGATTCGAAGTGGTCAATACGAACAGTTAACATTTGGACAGCTTGTTTTAGGACTTTTACTAGCATTTGTCGTTGCGTTCGTTGTGGAGCTAGTCATTGTAGGGCCGGTCGCGAGAAAGCTTGCCTTTAAGCTACCGTTTACAAAAAAGAAAAAGGTAATCATGATCTTAACGATTTCGACCCTTATGGTCATTGGAATGGTTGTTTGCATGTCTGCCTTTGGTTTAATCATGTCACATTCTGCACTAAGCGGGGCGAGTTGGTCGGAGTATGGTGAAAACATGTGGAAAAATTTCGTTGTTGCTTATCCACTACAGCTACTTATTATGGGACCTGTCGTTCGATTCTTATTTGTGAAATTCGTTCAAAAACCAGCCCGTGTTTCACTTCCTTCATGATAAAAAGGAGAGATCTGTGAACAGATTTCTCCTTTTTGATTAATACGTTTTGTTATGTTTATACTGATCGATGGCATCACTAATGAGTTTTACTATCATTCCAAGTGCTAAAACGGTTAAAAATGAGTTCCAATACGACCATTGATTTAATTGGTACAAATCAAAGTGGACGAAAAGAGGAACGCCGATAAAGCCAATAATAGCGGACACGATAATGTGAGCAATTAAGAAAAAGCTCCATTTGCTAAAGAACTGGTATACCAACGTAAGGGTGACTGGAATAATGGAAAAATCAACGGTATTAAAACGACTCGTGAAGATTAAAAACTGATGGGGATAGCTCCATAACCCAAAATATGTGCCGAATTCATCGACAAGTCCGGCTAACAAAAAGCTTATAAAAAACACGAGCCAAATAAAAATGACGCGCTGCCGATCAATAAGTAAACAAAGGAGAAGGACAAATAGGGCACTGATAATTAAAACGACCCACCAGTGCGGGCTGAATACATCTTGTTCGTACCAATAGCGAAGCTCTAGATTGTTAATTTGTGTTTTTAATTGCTGAACCACTTCAAACATGCTTGATCACCTCTTCATGAGTATTGACGTAACAACAGAAGTTCATTCCATCATGAAGAAAAGCATGTTTTATTTCTGCTCATCAAGCTTGTACACGTTACGAGCAAGCGTCTCTAAAATATTTAGTGAGTTTTTCAACCTCCGAAATGTCTAAACGATATGGATTTATTTACGTAGATTTAGATAATGAAGGCAATGGAACGCTAAAGAGAAGCAAAAAAGATAGTTTCTATTGGTATCAGCGTGTCATTGAAACAAATGGAGAAGAACTGTAAACAAAAGGAGCCTTTGTGGCTCCTTTTGTAGTATGGTAAAGAGAATACGTGAAATCAAAGGGGCGTGGTAAGAGTGGGGGGAAATAAAGAAGGCCGTGAGTTGTTTGTTGAAATAGATGGCTGCATTCTCTATGCACATATTGTAGGTGAAAAAGGTAACCATCCGACAGTAATTATGGATGCAGGATACGGTGATTACTCAAAAGCGTGGAAGAAAATTATACCTGAGCTTTCAGAGCTCACTGAAGTCGTGATGTACGACCGAGCGGGCTTGGGGAAAAGTGAAAGCAGCTCTAATGAAAGAACGAGTGAGAAAATGGTGATAGAGCTAAAAGAAATGCTTGTGAAACTTAACGTGAAGCCTCCGTATGTGCTGGTGGGCCATTCGTTTGGTGGAGTCAACATGAGATTGTTTGCGACAGAGTATGAAGATGAAGTAGCGGAGTTAATTTTAATCGATTCAACGCATGAAGACTATAGAGAACGATTTCTTCCGACGATGTCACTGGAATTCCAAGGTGCTTATCAAAAGCAGTTTATTCACGAAGGAAGTTACGATGAATTCATGAAGAGTTTAAAACAGGTGAAACAAAAAAGAAGAAAGTTGGCTATACCATTAGTTGTTTTATGCGCAGGAAACAAAGCGCATTATTCGGCTGATTCACAATTGCTTTGGAATGAGATGCAGCGTGAGCTTCTCGTACTATCTGAAGACAGTACTTTTACACTTGCGACTAATAGTGCACATTATATTCAAAATGATGAACCAGAAGTCGTCATCGATGCGATAAAGAAAATGGTACGAAGCTTTTAAAGTCCCTATTCCCAAAGAGGGAAAGGGAGTGTTTACTGCAACACGATTCGCTTTTTCCAAAAGGTCAAAGGGTCCATTGGATCTTCCCGAACGTGAATGTAGTATAGTTTGATTTCGCTATGATCTGTATTTTTAGGAAGAGTAAAAGAAAATTGCATGCTTCTACTAGCCCTTACATCGAATAGTGTTAGAGAGGTTGTATTGATCTTTTGTTCGTTCAGCCAATGACGAACCTCTGAGTCTACAAAGGAGCGATGAAGGCTCTTATGATTATGAACTCTTGGGCGTTTCATTGTAATAGGTACACCTTGTGTACCCGTGTCAATTGCGATAAAATCAGTCGGAAAACGGTAGAGATCAAGAGGTTTTGACCAGTGACCCTTGACGGTATAAGTTTGGTTTTTTTGTTGAATCTCGAACGATACGTCTTTCGGTGAAACATGATACCAAGAGTTGAAGAAGACAAACCCGACAAGTGACATACCAATGAACACGGGTGAAAAAAGAAGAAGTGAGATCCATCGCTTTTTCAACCTCCAAAAGGAAATACTGGAAATGATACAGAGAACTAAAACCAAAAGTACGATGATCATCATAAGATCCGTAATCCTTTCTATTAACGTAATCGTTTTAGTAACAGCACGAAGCCAGTGACAGCAAAAAGCGCCATCAATAGTTTTCCGGTTGTAGTTACATTCATCATTTCATTGACCGAAAATCCTTCGATTAAAATTGCGGGTATTTTTCCAAGAGAGCTAGCCGTTGCAAAAATAATGAGAGTCGTTTTACCGATTGAAGCAATAAAAGTAACAAGGCCAGACGGAACAAATGGCATAAGGCGCAAACTTAAAATAAGGAGAAATGACTCGCTTTTCGTAGCATGTAACAACCGTTGAATTTTAGGATGGGAAAATCCCTTTTGATTTTGAAGACGAGAAAACCCTTTTCGATACAGAAGGAAAGCTAAAATTGCGCCAATGCTTTCTCCTAAAAATGAAATCCACATGCCCTGTGCAAAGCCGAATACCGCCAAGTTTGCGGCGGTTAGAAAAACGCTCGGAACAACCCCGAGTATACTAATGACGATATTAAATACAATGCTAAGTAAAACAGCAAGGTGTTTGTAGGTGTGAAAAAGTTCAATCGTATCATGCGTAAAATCCATTTTATACATCCTTTTGTTTAATCGTTAACGTTCTTCATCTGAAACGTACTCCAAAATATCACCTGGTTGACAATCAAGTGCCTGACAAATAGCATCTAGCGTCTGAATACGTATAGCCTTCGCTTTTCCATTTTTTAAAATTGAGATATTGGCCATCGTAATGCCGACACGCTCAGATAGTTCAGTGACGCTCATTTTTCGTTTGGCAAGCATCACATCAATGTTCACTACAATACTCATCGTAACCACCTCAAATTGTTAACTCATTTTCTGTTTTTAATTCTAGTCCACTCCGCAGCAGTTCGTGTAGTAGCATTGAAAGGAGCGCGATGGAAACACATGCAAATAAAATGATGACACCCATAATGGCGATTCCAGGATGTAGGGCATTTGAAAACGCTAAGTAAATCATTCCTGCTATGTATAGAATGACGATGGCAACTGCAGAGTTTTTAATAACGCACAGTGAGTAGAGCGATGCTGCTGAAAATCCATATTGCTTCTCAATAAAATGTAAAAGTCGAAACGCTTGGTAAAGGGCAATGTAAAATGGAATAAGCGTCATGTATAGGCCAAGCAGTAAGGGTAAGCGCAGGTGTGCGTAGTCAGGGTTTGATGTAGCTAATTCTTTTGAGACAGCAGGTAACCAAAACACAGATAAAACCAAAATAAGAATGCCAATAAAAAAGAGCGCGCCTTTCAAAAAGCCGGTTTTAAATTTCATATATTTTCCTCCTTTTTCTGTATAATAGCTTAAAATTTATCGTTTTACAATAAAAAATTATTGTTAAAACCTATATTGACCTTAATATTAGAAGAACTGAAAGGGAATATCAGTGTCTCTTATTTTAGCCATCTATATAAACACGGTATGTAAATGAATAAAAGCGCACCTTTAGCGGAGTGGTTTTTCTACTCTATCGAGGAGTGGCACATTAATGAAATAGGAGAGGTTAATACTTAGATTTAGAAAGTAAAGTAGTTTCATTTATACTATTGACTTCTGTCTATCGATAAGTAAAAATAAGTAAAAGGAAGTAAAAAAATTTACTTATATAGATTAGTTAAACGAAAAATAAGGTGGAGAGTAGCTATGGCAACGATTAAAGATATCGCTGAAGCAGCGGGATATTCGATTTCCACAGTTTCGCGTGTGTTAAATAATGACCCGAGTTTGTCCGTGCCTGATGAAACAAGAGAGAAAGTATATGAAGTGGCAGAAAGGTTGAATTACCGGAGAAAAACGGTTCGGCTGTTGGTAAAGAATATTGCTTTTTTGTACTGGTTAACAGATAAGGAAGAGCTCGAAGACGTGTATTTTAAGGAAATGCGTTTGGAAATTGAGAAGCTCGCTCGAAAATACAATGTTGAATTAACGACGTATAAGATAGCAGACGGAATTGAAAAAATTCCAGACAATATCGAAGGTTTTATTGCGGTGGGAATTTTCTCTGATCAAGAGTTAGCACACTTACATAGTCTGACCCCGAATGGCGTATTCGTCGATTCAACGCCTGACGCGTATTCATTTGATTCTGTTCGACCGGATTTGGCGCAAACAACGATTCGAACAATTAAGTATTTAATGGAAAAGGGGCACACAAAGATCGGTTTTATTGGAGGAACGTATCATAACCCTAATACAGATCTTGATGAGATGGATATACGAGAACGCACATTTCGTACGTATATGAGTAGTAAGGATAAGTTGAACGATGCGTATATTTTTTGTCGAAGAGGATTTTCTGTTGAGAACGGCGTGTACTTAATGAATCAAGCGTTGGACACACTAGGAGATAAACTTCCTACCGCTTTTTTTATTGCTGCGGATCCGATTGCAGTGGGATGTTTGCAAGTGCTAAATGAAAAAAGAGTTTCAATTCCAGATCGTGTAAGTATAATTAGTGTCAACAATATTAGTATCGCAAAATATGTTTCCCCACCGTTAACTACGTTTAATATTGATATGAAAGAAATTTGTAAAAATGCGATCGAAATGCTTATTGAACGCGTAGTGGAAAAAAGAAAAAGTAGTAAAACGCTTTATATAGGAACTGAACTTGTTACAAGAAAAAGTACAAACTAAAGAAGTGTGTACACCATATATTACTCTTCAAGACGTCTATTAACAAATAGGCGTTTTTATTTTTGTAGTATAAAAAATGAATTTATTAGTAAAATATTTTACTAAATTTAGTTAAAAAATTTATTTACATGTTTTTCTTGCGGTGCTATATTTAGTTTTAGAAAGCGGTTTCAAATTATTGGATGTAAATGAAAGGATGAGGTGGCATGAAAAAGTCCAAAAAGTATCTCGGGCTTATAGGTGGATTGGCGTTGAGTCTTTCTTTAACAGCTTGTGGACCGAAAGATGATGGGAAAGTAAACTCCGTGTCAAAAGAAGATTCAAAGAATAAGACACTTCTAGTTTGGGAAGATCAGCAAAAGTCTTCAGGAATTAAGGAGGCAATTGCTCAATTTGAGAAAGAGCATCATGTAAAAGTGAATGTCATGGAAAAGCCGTATGCAAAGCAAATTGAAGGGTTACGGTTAGACGGCCCGGCAGGAACCGGTCCTGACGTTCTTACGATGCCTGGTGACCAAATTGGAACAGCGGTAACAGAGGGGCTTATTAAAAAGTTGGATGTAGGTGATGATATTCAATCTCTGTATACGGATGTGGCAATGGATGCTGAAAAGGTCGACGGATCGATATATGGATTACCAAAAGCAGTTGAGACGACCATGCTCTATTACAATAAAGACCTCATAAAAGAAGAGGAACTACCGAAAACACTTGATGAATGGTATCAATACGATAAAAAAGTAACAAAAAACGGGAATTATGGATTTCTAGCTCTCTTTGATCAGATCTATTACGCACAAAGCGTAATGGGTGGGTACGGAGGTTATATTTTTTCAAAAGATAGCAAGGGAACATACGACCCAACAGACATTGGAATTAATAATGAGGGAGCGATACAAGGAGCAGAAGTGATTCAAAAGTTTTATAAAGAAAAGTTATTTCCTGCCGGTATTGTAGGTGCACAAGGAATTAACGTACTTGAATCACTCTTTACGTCAGGAAAAGCAGCAGCTATTATCTCAGGGCCTTGGAATATCGAGCCGTTTACAAAAGCAGGAATTAATTTTGGGGTGGCTAAACTCCCTCAACTTGAAAACGGGCAAAACATGAGCTCATTTGTCGGTGTGAAAAGCTACAACGTTAGCACGTATTCGAAAGAGCCAGAGCTTGCTCAGGAGCTTGTTGAGTTTCTAGCGAACAAAGAAAATTCGAAAAAACGCTATGAAGTAACACAAGAAGTACCTGCGGTCAAAGAATTAGCTGATGACCCAGTCGTTACTAAGAGCGAAGCAGCTCAGGCAGTAGCTCAGCAGTCACAGTTCTCGGAATTAACCCCTAATATTCCAGAGATGAATGAAGTATGGACGCCAACAGATGCTGCACTACAGACAATTGCAACTGGAAAAGCGAATCCAAAAGAAGCGCTCAATCAAGCAGCGAAAACGATTAAAGGTCAAATTAAGGCAAAGCACGGAAAATAATAAAATGTTAGGGGCCCCCTTATTGTAGCCCCTGCTGGACTCTTATCACACGCATTATACAATTCTTCCGTAAAGAATGAGAGCGTGTGATAAAGAGTATTAGAAACGGTATTCGTAAAGAGGTGAAAGGTTGTGCAACATCGTCAAAAAGCTACATTATTATCAATCATTCCAGGTGTTGGTCAGCTTTACAACAGGCAATGGATCAAAGGAAGCTTATTTTTACTCTTAACAGTATCCTTTATCATTGTTTTTAAAGACTTATTCAATATGGGCTTTTGGGGATTAATGACTCTTGGTACTCAAGTTCCCCGCGATAACTCTATTTTTTTATTAGCAGAAGGAATTATTGCGCTCATTGTCACCGGATTTGGCGTCAGTTTTTATTATATAAATTTACGTGATGCGTATCGAAATGGACAAAAACGAGAAAGAAATGGAAAGGCTAGTTCGCTAAAAGAAGATTATCATAATTTAATTGAACAAGGTTATCCTTATCTCATTAGTGGTCCATCTTTTCTTCTATTAATCTTTGCTGTCATTTTTCCTATTTTATTTAGTTTTGCTCTTGCGTTTACAAACTATGATTTGTACCATTCGCCACCTGCTCATTTAGCAGATTGGGTAGGATTAGATACCTTTAAGCAAATCTTTACGGTAGACATATGGCGCTCAACCTTTTTTGATGTTCTCGGTTGGACTGTGATATGGACCCTTGTTGCATCTACCGTCCAAATAGCAGTTGGAATATTTTTAGCTGTGCTGGTCAATCAAAAGGACTTAAAGTTTAAGCGATTTTACCGAACGATACTCGTTCTTCCGTGGGCAGTACCAGGATTTGTGACAATTTTGATTTTCGCTGGATTGTTCAATGACAGCTTTGGGGCAGTAAATAACACAATTTTATCAGCATTTGGCATTGATCCAGTTCCTTGGATGACCAATGCAGCTTGGTCAAAGCTAGCGCTTATTCTAATGCAAGGGTGGCTAGGCTTCCCCTATATTTTTCTTGTCACAACAGGTGTATTACAGTCAATACCAGAGGACTTGTATGAAGCAGCGACTATTGATGGTGCGTCCATTACAGCAAAGTTTCGCCACATTACGATGCCAATGATTTTATTAGCAATGGCTCCTATTCTTATTACGCAATACACATTTAACTTTAATAATTTTAATATTATTTATCTGTTCAATGGTGGGGGACCAGCAGTATCAGGGTCAACCGCTGGTGGAACGGACATTCTCGTTTCGTGGATTTATAAATTAACGATGCAGTCTAGTCAGTATTCACTTGCGGCAGCTTTAACCATTTTACTATCCGTTTTTGTTATTGCCATTGCTTTATGGCAGTTTAGACGCACAAGTTCGTTTAAGGAGGGAGCTTAACAGATGTTAAAAGGGATGAAGAGCAAGCGTTTCTCGCGACTTGTCATATCATATCTAATTTTAACGTTCGTTGTAGTGGTCATCATTTATCCACTGCTTTGGACAATAGGAGCAAGTTTTAATCCTGGCAATAGTCTAGTGAGCACCTCCATTATTCCGAAAAACCCGACGTTGGATCACTATAAGGAACTATTTTCAGGAAATACAAGTCTCCAATATGTTCATTGGTACCTTAACTCATTAAAGATAAGTGTGTTTACAATGATTGGATCCGTTATCAGCGTGTCCTTTACCGCTTATGCGTTTTCCCGATTTCGTTTTAGAGGAAGAAAAAATGCCTTAACGCTTTTTTTACTCCTGCAAATGATTCCGCAGTTTTCGGCGCTAATTGCCCTTTTTGTACTAGCTCAAATGCTAGGAATGATCAATAGTCATTGGTTGTTAATTCTTCTGTATATTGGCGGGACGATTCCAATGAACACTTATTTAATGAAAGGGTATATGGACTCCATTCCAATGGAACTGGATGAGAGTGCGAAGATGGATGGTGCAAGTAACACGAGAATTTTCATGCAGATTTTAATGCCGCTATCAAAGCCGATGATTGCAGTTGTGGCGATGAATGGTTTTACAGGTCCTTTAGGTGATTTTGTCATGGCCTCTACTATTCTCCGAACTCCTGATTCATACACGCTACCCATTGGACTATATAATCTTGTCAACGAGGTAATGGGAGCAAGTTATACGACATTTGCTGCGGGAGCTATTCTCATTAGTATTCCGATTGCAATTATTTTCTTAGTGCTACAACGAAATTTCGTCTCAGGGTTAACCGCCGGCGGAACGAAAGGATAAAACAGCTTGTATAAAGGAGAAGATTATGTCAAACCGTCAAAAAACCTATACAACAGGTGCTAGATTTATGCTCCATGGTGGTGATTACAATCCGGACCAGTGGCTCGATCATCCGGATATTTTAGCCGAAGATTTAAAATTAATGAAGCTTTCACATACCAATACATTTTCCGTGGGCATTTTTGCATGGAGTGCGTTAGAGCCAGAAGAAGGTATGTATCAGTTTGAGTGGCTTGATGAAATTTTTCGAACGATTGATGAGAATGGAGGGAGAATTATTTTAGCAACTCCAAGCGGTGCAAGACCTGCTTGGTTATCGCAAGCGTACCCTGAAGTCCTTCGAGTGAATGACTCTCGAGTGAAACAGCTTCACGGGGGAAGACATAATCATTGTTTTACGTCACCCGTCTATCGTGAAAAGACAAGAAAGATCAATGAGCTATTAGCAGAGCGATACGGAAATCACCGGGCTTTACTCATGTGGCATATTTCAAATGAATACAGCGGTGATTGTCATTGTTCCCTTTGCCAAGCGGCATTTCGAAACTGGCTACAAGAAAAATATAAGGATTTAAAATCGTTGAATGATGCATGGTGGGGTCCTTTTTGGAGCCATACGTATACAGACTGGTCACAGATCGAGTCGCCGTCTTCTATCGGAGAAAGTGCGGTTCATGGTCTGAATTTAGATTGGAAGCGATTTGTAACGGACCAAACAATTTCATTTTTTGAAAATGAAATTGTTCCGATTAAAGCCATTACGCCCAATATCCCCATTACAACGAACTTCATGGCGGATACACATGACTTAATCCCGTTTCAATCCCTTGATTACAGCAAATTTGCGAAGCACATGGATGTAATTAGCTGGGATGCTTATCCTGCTTGGCATAACGATTGGGAAACAACGGCAGATCTAGCGATGAAGGTAGGGTTTATTAATGACTTGTATCGCAGTCTAAAGCAGCAACCTTTTTTATTAATGGAATCAACGCCAAGTGCCGTAAATTGGCATAGCGTAAATAAAGCAAAGCGACCAGGTATGCATCTGCTTTCTGCGATGCAAATGGTTGCACATGGTTCGGATAGCATTCTTTATTTTCAATGGCGGAAATCTAGGGGATCATCAGAGAAATTTCACGGCGCTGTCGTAGATCACGACAACAGCCCGAACAACCGTGTTTTTCAAGATGTAGCAACCGTTGGAAAAGTGCTAGAGCAGCTGTCAGATGTTGTCGGGACAAATCGTAGCAGTAATGTAGCGATTTTATACGATTGGGAAAGTCAGTGGGCGCTAGACGATGCACAAGGGTTCGGTTTAGAAACAAAAAGATATCCGCAAACGTTACAACAGCATTACCGCACTTTTTGGGAGAAGGATATTCCAGTAGATGTCATCACAAAAGAGCAAGATTTTAACCCTTATAAACTTCTCATTGTTCCTATGCTTTATTTAGCAAGTGAGCAGACGATTTCACGATTAAAAGCATTTGTTGAACAAGGAGGAACGCTTGTAATGACCTACATGAGTGGGCTGGTTAATGAGCATGACCTTGCGCATCTAGGTGGATGGCATAAGGATCTACGAGACATTTTTGGCATGCAGCCACTTGAAACAGATACGTTTTATCCAGCGGATGAGAATACTGTGGAATATGACGGAAAGTCTTATAGAGTGAAGGATCACGCTACCATTATCAACCTTCAAACAGCTACTGAAGAAGGTCAATATAAACAGGATTTTTACGCCGATACCTCAGCGGTTACAAAACACAGTTATGGTAAAGGATGTGCGTACTATATAGGCGCCCGTCTTGAAGATACTTTTCATGAAGCGTTTTATGAAAAGATCATAGAAGAATTATCGCTGAAATTAGAAGCAGTGATTGATCATGGTAAGGGCGTATCCGTTCAATGCCGATATGACGATGAACATGAGTATATCTTCATTATGAACTTCACAGAAGAAAAACAGGTTGTCACGATTCCAAATTCGATGAAGAACCTACTCTCCGGGGAAAACGAAGAGGGAGAAATCATCTTAAACGTTTATGAGACACGTGTTCTGAAACGAGAGCGTTGAATAAATCTATGTGCTAAATTCATGTTGTTCTAAATAATGAATGAAGGTGAGAAAAAATGAAGAAAAAAATCAGGCTGTCGGCAGTCGTAGTTATGGCTTCATTATTAACAGCTTCTATTAGCTCATCAGCAGAAACAACATCAAGCTACCCTGTTAGCGCAGATATTTTTGTTGAAAAAGTAAAAAATCTGAAATCGGACTTTATAAGTGGTGTTGATATTTCAAGTATTGTGTCACTCGAGCAGAGCGGAGTAAAATTTTATAGCGATTCTGGGAAAAAGCAGGATATCATGAAAACGCTCCGCCAGTCAGGTGTCAATTATGTTCGTGTTCGCGTTTGGAATAATCCGTACGATAGGAAAGGGAATGGCTATGGTGGTGGAAATAGCGATTTGAAAAAAGCAATTGAAATTGGTAAAAGGGCGACAGCGAATGGAATGAAGGTGCTCGTTGATTTCCACTACTCGGATTTTTGGGCGGATCCTGCAAAGCAGCAAGTTCCTAAAGCATGGAAGAGCCTCAACTTTGAGGAGAAGAAACAGGCTCTTTACTCCTATACGAAAAAGAGTCTAAAAACACTAATTGGTCAGGGAGTTAACGTCGGCATGGTTCAAATCGGTAATGAAACGAACGGAGCCTTTGTTGGTGAAAAAGATTGGACAAAAATAAGCTCATTATTTAATGAAGGCAGCAGGGCGGTGCGATCGTTCAATCAGCATATTCTCGTTGCCCTTCACTTCACGAACCCTGAAACAGAAGGAAGATATCGGAATATTGCTCTTACGTTAAAAGAGAACAAAGTAGATTATGACGTATTTGCAAGTTCTTATTATCCTTTTTGGCACGGAACGCTGTCTAATTTAACAGCGGTATTAAAAGACGTGGCGAACATTTCTGGAAAAAAAGTGATGGTGGCGGAAACGTCCTATGCATATACCGCTAGTGACGGAGATGGCCATGAGAATACGGCTCCTAAAAAGAGTGGGCAGACGTTGTCATATCCCATTACAGTTCAAGGACAAGCGCATTCTGTGCGTGACGTTATTCAAGCCGTTTCAGATGTCGGTACACCGGGAATTGGGGTCTTTTATTGGGAGCCGGCTTGGCTTCCAGTTGGAAAGCCTAGTGATTTAAAGCAAAATAAAATGAAGTGGGAGAAATATGGATCTGGATGGGCTTCTAGCTACGCCAAAGAATACGATCCAGAAGATGCAGGAAAATGGTTTGGTGGAAGTGCAGTCGATAACCAGGCACTATTTGATTTTTCAGGTCATCCGCTTCCGTCATTGAACGTATTTAAGTACGTTCGTACAGGTGCGGTCGCGCCCGTAAAGATCGATGAAATAAAAGAGGTTTCCGTAAGTATAAATGAGGGGGAAGATCTGGTGCTGCCAAGTTCCATAATGGCTACATACAATGACGGAACTCAGAAAAATGTAGCAGTGAACTGGGATCAACAAATGGTGCAACAAGCCCTAAAAGGTGGTGTGGGTCAGTACGACATTACGGGCACTGTGCAAGGTGGAATGATTGCTAAAATGATGTTGAACATACATCCTCGCAATCTTGTTGCCAACTCAAGTTTTGAAAGTGAAGATCGCACGAAGTGGAACATTACGTATGATCCAGGAACGTTACCTCATACAAATTTTCAATGGAAAGAAAGTGATGCGAAAACAGGTAATTATTCGCTACATTTTTATTCGGATCAGCGCGTTGGTTTTAACGTCGAACAAACCATTACGAATCTAGAGTCTGGGTATTATGACCTTTCAATGTTTTTACAGGGAGGAAATCCAGGCGTATCTGAGATGTACCTGTATGCGATAGTAGATGGAAACGAATATAAAGCAATGACAGAAGTAAATGGTTGGCTTAATTGGACTAATCCAAAGTTAAGTCACATTCCTGTTGCAAATGGAAAGATTACAATCGGAGCACGTATAGAGGCAGATGTAGGAGCATGGGGAACGTTAGATGATTTTGAATTGTATAAGGAAAAGTAAACTAAAGCTGTAATAATAGAAAAACACGCCCACAATGGAATTAAAACCATCGATAGCGTGTTTTTTTGTTTAATTGCTTTGTATGAACATAGCTTAATAGAATGAGTGACACAATCGCCCCGATAAGAGCAAAAAGCATATCCCACTGGGTGTCCCACACATCTCCCTGTGTACCAAGAAAAGCCTCGGCCGCTTTTCCAGTCATTAGAGCAACCCCGAATTCAATTAACTCGTACATCGCGCTAATCGCAAGGCAAATACTGACGACGATAAAAGAAAGCCATCTGCTTCCTTTAAGGGGAGAGTTGCGCCATAAAATTTCCCGAATAATAATCGCAGGAATAAATCCTTGTGCAATGTGGCCGAGTCGATCATAGTAATTTCGGTCTAAATCCATTACGTCTTTTAACCATGTGAATAGCGGCATTCGGGCGTATGTGTAGTGCCCACCAACAAATAAAATCACGCAGTGGATGAAAATTAACACATAGGCGAGCGTGGTAAATTGAAAACGATCATATGTAATGAGTAATAAAAGGAGTGCAATGAGTGCGGGTGTGACCTCAAGCCACCATGTAAACCGATCGACGGGTGAGATGGCCGACCAAATAAGCGCAGTTGCGTATAAAATAAGTAAGAATAATTCCTTTTTTCGGTTCATGGTTTGTCATCCTCTCGGTAAAATAGCTTTTTATGATCTTTTTATTCTAGCATAAATTACCATCTTTTTCTTCAGCATAAAAGAGCGAGGATATTAAAAAAATGAAGGAGGTATACTCAGCTTTCTTTTCATACAACAAAATCTATTAGACATACAGTTTTGCTTTCTACCATAATGATCAGTAATATAGAGGTTAAGATAAATGATGAAAAGTAGGAGTGGATTAAGAATGAGTCAAGGGTGGACAGTGGATAAGATAGCGGATTTAACAGGAAAAGTCGTGATCGTGACAGGGGCAAGCAGTGGGCTCGGTCTTGAAACAGCGTCTGCACTAGCAGTCAAGGGTGCGACGCTTATTATGGCGGTGCGAAACACAACAAAAGGTGAAGAGGCGGCAAAACTCATAAAAGCAACGCATCCGCACGCTGATTTGCAGGTCATGAAGCTTGATCTTAGTGATCTTGTAAGCGTTCGTACGTTTGCGGAAGAATTTAAAAATCAGTATAACACGTTGTCTATTCTCATTAACAATGCAGGCATTATGGTTCCACCGTTAAGTCTTACAAAAGACGGATTTGAGTCACAGTTCGGTACGAATCATTTAGGGCATTTTGCGCTTACTGGTTTGCTGCTAGAGAGATTAATTCAAACACCAGGCTCAAGAGTTGTCGCATTAAGTAGCTTAGCAGCGGACAGCGGCAAAATTCACTTTGACAATCTTGATGGTGCCAACGGCTATCGTGCTTTCCAGTTTTATGCGCAAAGTAAGCTTGCCAATTTATTGTTCTCACGTGAGTTGGATTATAAGCTAAAAGAACATGGAGTGGACGCTATAAGCGTAGCCGCTCACCCAGGCGTTTCCTTTACAAACTTAGCATCACGAAATTCAGGAAAGCAAACGAACAAAGTAGTGGGCTTTTTATTTAAGCTAGTCGCACAGCCAGCGAGTATGGGGGCACTTCCAACCCTATACGCAGCAACAGAGCCTCTGAACGGCGGGGAATTTATAGGTCCAGATGGTAAAGGACGACGAAAAGGGTATCCGACGATCGATCAGACGATTGAAAAGCTATACGATCAGGATGTTTCAAAGCGATTATGGACGCTTTCAGAGGAATTGACGGGTGTCACATATACGTTTTAATGGAGTTGTGTGTATATATTTACCATATTCCTGCTTTTCGATATAATAATAGAAATGGATTCCAACAAAAGGGGAATACAATGATGAAAAAATACGTTGTCGCTTTGTGTGTAAGCATAGCATTATGCCTCAGTTCCATTTCTATTACGGCAAAAGCAGAAAGCGTTCATAATCCTGTCGTATTCGCTCATGGAATAAGCGGGGCTTCTTATGACTTTACGTATATTCAAGCCTATTTAGTTGATCATGGCTGGAATGCTGAAAACATGTTTGCGATTGATTTTTCCGATACCGTTCTTGGAAGGAATTCAACTAATGGCCCTGAACTTGCTCAGTTTGTGGATGGTGTATTAAAGGAAACGGGTGCCGACAAAGTTGATATCGTTGCACACAGTATGGGCGGAGCAAATACGCTGTTTTATCTAAAAAATTTAGGTGGTAACGGTAAGGTGGAACATGTTGTTACGCTAGGCGGAGCTAATCGCTTAGGAGCCACAGATATTATACAGGGATTTGATCCATATCACCCCATTTTATATACGTCCATTTACAGCACAGGCGATCAAATTGTAGCCAACGGCCTATCAAAGCTAAAGGGTGCAGAAAATGTGGAACTGCAAGGAATTGGTCACGTGAGCCTTTTGAATAACGAAGAGGTTAATCAACGCATTGTAGCAGGTTTAAATCGTGAGGTAACAAAAGAGCAAGTTGCTCGTGCAGAAGATAAGGAGCGGATGTTTCGTAAATTCCTTACCTTATGCAAGCAATTTGTCGTTGATTTTACAGAACGATGGAAGACTAATTAATAAAAAAAGCTTTCCGTTCTTTCGTAATCCAAGCATCTAACTCATCTTGGCTTCGTTTAGCAAGACGATTTACCAATACATCATGCCAAACATAATCTTCTAGTAGATGAATATGAATTGGATCATCGGTATAAAAAGCGAGATCTCGATCGTTAACTGAAGGACCGTAAATCATTTCGTTTGAATCAATGGATAAGATGAACCAGCGCTCAGTGGAAGGAGCCTCCGTAAAGGTTGTAATGCGGTGAGGCTCTAAGTTTCCAGTGGGCTCTTCCACATGTAGCGTAATGCCTTGAATGGAAACGTCTTTACTCACTGCCTCTAATTCTGCTTTTAATAACTCATACATGTCATCCCAAACGGAAAGCACGATTCGCTTTGTTGCTTTTTGAATGAGGGAGACACAGTAGCTAACAATACTTTGTTTCTCCTTTAGCGTCACAATTCGGTTATCGTCCCGACTCGTTTCTGTTTCAAGTTGCTTTAACGAATCCTCTAACACAACGTAGGTGGATTCCCAATCAGAGCGTGCTTTTTCTAAAAAAATAGTGACAGGTAGTGGGGAATAGCGAGTTTGTGCTTCGATTTCTTCTACCATCACAATTCCTTTTTCGCTTAAACTTCCTAACACGTCATAAATTCTTGAGCGCGGAATACCAGAGTCTTTGCTTACTTGATACGCACTTACAGGTCCTTGTTTTACGAGCGAAAGGTAAGCTTTGGATTCATATTCATTAAAGCCCATCTTTTTAAGCTGTTCAATTGTTTGCTTCACCGAATCCCTCCATATAGGATATTTTCTTCTTCCATTATGACAAAAAGCATTTACAGTTTGCAAATATTTAGTTACTATTTTAGTAGTGACTATAAAAGGAGGCTGTAAAACAATGCATCTAGATCCGTCTATGGTATTATTTTTGCTGTTCTTTGGCTTTTTAGCTGCTTTTATCGACTCAGTCGTCGGCGGAGGAGGATTAATTACGATTCCTGCTTTACTTTTTACGGGAATGAGTCCCGCGACAACGGTTGCGACGAATAAGCTTGCAGGAAGTATGGGATCTCTGACAAGCACAATCATGTTTTATCGTTCAGGTACCATTGAATTAAAATCGGTATACAAATACTTTCCTCTTTCATTTATCGGTTCGATGATCGGCGCATGGATTGTACATTTAATGAACCCCGAAGTGTTAAAACCGCTTATGCTTGTTATGCTGGTAGCTGTCGCCGTTTATACGATTATCAAAAAAGACTGGGGGAGTATCTCAGCTCCGAAGCAGCTATCTACTTTCTATGTTCTTTTATTTACCTTCTTACTTTTCCTTATTGGCTTTTACGATGGGTTTTTAGGACCTGGAACAGGATCTTTTTTAATCTTTGCTTTTTTGCTTGTTGGATTTGATTTTCTAAAAGCAGCGGGCAATGCAAAGTTTCTGAATTTTTCAAGTAATATTGCAGGTCTGCTAATGTTCATGTATTTAGGACAGGTGAATTATACATACGGTCTTATTATGGGAGTCGCACAAATTGTCGGCTCAATTGTCGGCTCTAGATTTGCCATTAAAAGGGGAAGTGGCTACGTTCGTACGTTATTTATCATTGTGACGGTCGTGTTATTTGCTAAAAATATTTATGATTACTTGTACTAAGTGCGTGAGCTTCGTAGTGTGCTAGAAAAGGAGATAATTTAGGAAAAAGATTCATATATAAAAGAGAATCGCCTAACGAATGGTACAGAAGGGAGTAGCAGAATGAAACACGATCAACATTCTTCTCATGATATACCTCAGCCAATTCGAAAAGACGGAGCAGGTGCAACAGATTTTGGTCCTCGTGATGTGATGCGAGACATGGAAAATCCGGATATGTTTGTCCCACCTGAAACGGATGAAGGGTTAATTCCTAATTTGAAATTTTCGTTTTCTGATACGCACATGCATTTAAATCAAGGCGGCTGGTCTCGTGAAGTGACGGCAAGAGAGCTTCCGATTTCGACTACGCTTGCGGCTGTGAACATGCGCTTAACGCCTGGTGGGGTTCGTGAGTTGCATTGGCACAAGCAGTCGGAATGGGCGTACATGATTTTAGGTCGGGCCCGCATCACGTCTGTTGACCAAGATGGACGAAATTTTATCGAGGATGTGGAGGCAGGAGATCTATGGTTTTTCCCAGCTGGCATTCCTCACTCCATTCAAGGGTTAGAAGAGGGCTGTGAGTTCCTCCTTATATTTGATGACGGCCAGTTTTCTGAGTTTGACACGTTCTCCATTACGGATTGGTTTGCGCATACCCCAAAAGACGTCTTAGCGGCAAATTTTGGGGTTCCAGAAAGTGCATTTGCTTCTCTTCCAAAAAAAGAGCGCTATATTTTTCAATCAACGGTCCCAGGGGCCATTGACAGCCAAAAAGTATCTGATCCTTATGGAACTGTTCCAAAAAGCTTTACGTATCGACTTCTCGCGCAAAAACCGCTTGTATTCTCGGGAGGAACGGTTCGAATTGTCGATTCCAAAAACTTTCCCATTTCCACCACTACAGCCGCCGCGTTGGTAGAAATAAAGCCTGGAGGAATTAGAGAGCTTCACTGGCATCCAAACAATGATGAATGGCAGTATTATTTAACGGGAACCGCTCGTATGACCGTCTTTGCGGCGAACGGATCAGCACGCACGTTCAATTATCGGGCCGGAGACGTTGGGTACGTTCCGTTTGCGATGGGACATTATGTTCAAAATACAGGCAAAGAAAGCGTTTGGTTTTTAGAGGTGTTCAAAAGCGATCGTTTTGAAGACATTTCACTTAACCAGTGGATGGCGCTTACACCGAAAGAACTTGTTCAAGAACATTTACACGCAAGTCCAGAGCTTATGAGAGCACTCCGTAAAGAAAAATGGCCTGTTGTAAAGGAGAATGACAAGCTTCTTTAATAAATATTTATTTTATTGTATAATAATGGTAATGGAGATTCTAGCTGTAAAGGAGCTTACAAACATGTTCGTTTTCAACATTATCCCGCTACTCATTTATTTAATTCCCATTGTTTTTATCGCTTGGTTTTTAGTGAAATTTCTTAAGGCACAGCAGGAACGCAACGTTTTGTTAAAGAGAATTTCGGAAAAGCTAGATAGGCTTGACGGATAGACGAGGATTTCTCGTCTTTTTTGTTTTTATTAAAAAGCATTACGCTAAAGTGTAAGATTGCTATAATACGAGACATACAGTGGAAACGAGAGAAGGGGTAAAAATGACAAAAGTAGATATATACACGATGTGTTTAGTGCAAGACGGTGATCATGTGTTGCTCATCAATCGTCCAAGTGAGCGAGGGTTTCCGGGTTATATTGGACCAGGAGGTAAAGTGGATTTCCCAGAAAGCCCAGCAGAGGCAGCTATTCGCGAGGTTTTTGAAGAGACAGGACTTAAAGTGCAAAAGCTTATATACAAGGGATTAGACGAATACGTGGACCCTAGTAAAGATTACCGGTATATGGTGTTTAATTATATAGCAACGTCATTCCAAGGGGAGCTTCTTCAAAATCCTCCTGAAGGTGAATTACACTGGGTGCCGATTGAGGAAGCGAAACATTTGCCAATGCAGGATTGGTTTAAGAAACGATTTCCGCTCTTTTTTAACGAAGGAACGTTTGAAGTCCATGTCGAATGGAGTGAAGAAAAGCAAGCGCCAGTGAAGGAGCTTATTCAGCAACTGTAAATACATAGGTAATTTAACGAATACCAGACAGTTCGTATAAAGGGGAGATCATCGTGAAAATTAAACATTTAGCAATTGGAACGGCTAAAAGCTTTACGTGTGCGGATGGAAAAGAAATCAAAACCGGTATATGCAAGGAGCGTGTATCAACAAGCTTTCTAGCAAAAGAGGGGTTTAAAGGGGACGGAGTAGCAGATTTAAAGCATCACGGAGGGGCTGACCGAGCTGTTTGTGTCTATCCATTTGAGCATTATGAACAGTGGCAGACCGAATTTTCAACAACGCTTGCTCCTACAGCGTTTGGAGAAAATATAACGGTCACAAATATGCTCGAAAAAGACATCCACATTGGAGATATATTTCAAATAGGGGATGCGATCGTTCAAGTAACGCAGCCACGCATCCCGTGTTCAACCATTACGAAGCGAACAAACGTAGACGGATTGCTAAAACGAATCGTTGAAACAGGGTACACAGGTTACTTGTGTCGGGTGTTGCAAGCAGGCGAAATTTCAGAAGATGCGACGATTCAGCTCGTACAAGCTCATCCCGCTAAAATATCTGTCGCTTATTGCAACGACATCTATTTTCACCAGCCTAAGAATACAGAAGGAATGGAGAAAATTCTAGCTGTAGGAGAGCTTGCGGAGAAATGGAGAAAGCCGGTAGCCGATCGTTTGGACAAGCTTCGAATTTCGATTTTGTAAAACGAGTGGAGAAATCAAAAAGAGTGATTGATCATTAGTGAACATTGAAAAGATAGGGAGTCTATTAAAAGGCTAGATACACAAGGCTGCTATGAATTAGATTTCGGTTATACCATTCTTCTATAAAACGAAGAAAATATGTTAATGATTGCTGGTTAATGACTTTAAATTGAACGCTTAATAAAAGTGTAAGAGTACGATAATGGCTATTTTCGCACTCTTACACTTTTATCTCTTCATTCACTCAAAATAAACACCATAGAACAAGCGTTGTTGCAAGATTATCAGCAACAGCGCTTGTTTTAATTAATTATCTATCCTAACCGTTTTGCTAATGGCACTCAATACCAGTTCAACAAACGCCTCTACTGCGGGAGATAACCATTTTTTCTTTTTTATAAGCATATGCGAATAAATGGATTCAAATTGTTCTGAATGTCTGAGGATTTTTAACTTACCACTAGTAACTTCGTCTTTCACTGTAATATAAGGCAAAGCAGAAAATCCAAGTCCACTCATAACAAGTTGCTTAATGGCTTCTATACTCCATAAATCCATTGTTTGAAAGCTTTCAATGTCATGTTTCAAAAGATGCTTTTCAAACATTGTACGATAACTACACCCTTCTTCATTTGTTATAAAAAAATAATTGGCGTTATTTTTTCTATATTCATCAAAATCATTAGGGCCATCCTTACTGCCTACAAGAACGATTTCTTCTTCAACTAAAGAATAATGAATACATTTTTCTAGGTTTAATTGAGGGTATACCATTAAGGCTACATCAACTCGTCCACTTATTAAATCAACTTGATTTTGCCCGCATGTCCCGTTTTTTACTACTATTTTCACATGGGGATACCGTAAAGAATACTCCTTTAATATGGGACCCAACCTCGAGATGGTTAGAGATTCTGGTGCAGCTATCGTTAGTACTCCCTTAACTTCGTGAATACTTTTCATATTTTTAATCTGCTCATGAGTGGAAAGTAAATCTTCTGATAAGGGGATTAATTCCCTACCTAAATGAGTTAGGTTTAGATTTCGTTTTACGTAGCTAAAAAGCTCTCCGCCAATCTCGTGTTCAAGTGCCTGTATATGAGAGGTGATCGTAGATTGAGTATATCCCAATTTTGAAGCAGCGCCTGTATAGCTACCTATCTCTACGATAGTTTGAAACGTTATGAGATGTCTAATTTCCACTTCATCACTCCTTAATGTGAATTATCCATCGAAAAAAATGATAATGATTTTAGTGATTTCGATTTTATTTATAAATAATATTATCATAGAATAGAATTCATCCGTTAGAAAAACATAAATAAGGGTGGATATATGAGTATCGTAGCATTTCTTTCATACGTAATTATTACATCAATTACGCCTGGACCAAGCAATCTTTTAATGATGAATGAAGCAAGGAAATTTGGCTTTTTAGGGGCGTGGAGATTTAACAGCGGAATTTTAATTGGATTTGCTGTTTTGGGAGTAGTAAGTGGAATATTTACAACAGGTCTATACAATTGGGTTCCTCTTTTAGAGCCCTATTTTAAAATAGCCGGTGCAGTGTATCTTCTCTATTTAGCATGGAAAGTTGGTTTGCATACAAGCGCTGAAAAGGATTCACATCATGTGCAAGGCTCTTTTTTATCAGGATGTATCTTTCAGGTGCTAAATATTAAAAGTATTTTATTCTTTTTAACAGTGATGAGTGTTTTTGTTTTGCCGTTTACTCATTCTCTCAAATCCATTATCTTTTATTTAGTTCAAGCAATTATATTAGGGTGGATAGCGTTACTTTTATGGGCAGGATTTGGTTCCATTTTTAAACATCTTTTTGCGCGGTATGACAAATCATTTCGATTGGTCATGTCTTTATTATTGATTTATTCGGCTGTTACTATTTTTGTTTAAAAGCTTATTTTTAGGAAAGTGGAGGATGTTCGTACGGTAGTATACGAACATCCTTTTTTGTGTATAAAGTTTCTTTTAACGTTGTGTAGCTAATTAATTAATCTTTCCTTTTAGTTTAGAATAAATAGTTGTAAAGGCTGCTGCCATGATAGGGGTATGGACTAAAATTAATATTACAATGATCAATTTGTATTTACCAGTTGAAGATTCGTTGGATAAATTAACAATAAAAAAGAAGAGAATGGCAGGGAACATAAAGATATTACATATAGGTACAATTGTTTTTTTTCAAGTTCTCACTCCTTCTATGTACCTCGATAGTTTTTAAAGGTTGCCTATAGAATAATTAATTTCTTATTTTTTGTTCATCTTTTGTGGAATTCGGTTAGCTGCATTCTTTTTTAAAAATAATAAACTTCTTTTTATAATTATTTTGATAAAACAAAAAGGAGGGTATGTACATAAACTATTCACTAAAATCTAAATTGACTGGCATACTTGGCAATATATTTATTTTCTTGGAGCTCTCATTCATATCTACTTCCTGAAATCTAAAATTACTCACCCAAACTTTTCCTCTACCCATAAGTTGAACACCCAACAAGATCGATGAACGCTCATCAGATACATCGGTAACAAATGAATAAGTACTCCAATTCGTTGTTTCCTTAATTTTGTCTTCATGTAAGCTATTAAACGTTATTACATCATCATATAAATCATTAACTTGGAGCCATACTTTACACCTTGATGCTTGCTCTGTTTTCAAACATAAAGACACTTTTATTCGCTTTCCTGTATAAAGTTTTGCGCTGTGCTTTTGGATAATTAGTCCGAATTCGTCTTTGTGAGCTTCTCGTTTCCCAAACAATAATCCAGCCGGTTTATTTAAAGAATCTATTTCTTCTTTCATCTTAAACGTCTATAAAGATTTATTCGTAGTAATAAAGCTCCAATCCTGAATTGCCTCTTTTTTATTCACTTTTTATCTCCTTTCAAGACCAAGTTTAAAGTAGTGTTGCATATGCTTTTCTTAATCTTATCTTAACGAATTTCTAACATAATTTTTTGATTAATCTTGCTAATGTCAAAAGATTATTTAGAATCGTCTTCGCATTAATAGCAATGAAGCCACCAAATTCCTGAACATTATCGGAATTTGATGGCTTAGAAGATATTCGGGTGCTTGTCTAAAAGTAAAAAACGAGTCTTCGCATTAAAAATGGTTTATTAGATCTCAATTCGTTGGCTCTTTTTAAGAACGAGTGCAAGAAGCACGATCAAGGTGAAAAAACCTATGGAGTATTGTAAAAATGACAGTGGGTTTGAGCCGACCATAACTGGATAAAAGTAGCCTGGAAAGTTTTCAATAATGTTTGAAAGGACTGTGTTATGACTGCTCTCCAATACATTTCCTAAAATGTTATGGAAGAATAGCAATGACGCTGTTAAAATTCCATAGACTGCACCACTTCGGAAACCAAATAGTAATAAGATATATCCGAACAAGAAAAACGTTAATACTAAAAGAAAGACGTTAGCAGAAAACCCTAGAATGAAAGAAGCTTTCAATTCTCCTGGAACTCCAAGTTGTTTGGTAATTAAAAGTAGGACAATACCAATGGCTGCATAAATTAAACTGACAACTAGTGCGATGACAACATTGGCTAATACATAGTTTTTTCGGTTTTGTTTTGAGTTGTTAATCAATGAGATGGTCTTTGATGAATAATCTCTGTTTACAAAATACAGGGGGTGTAAGACAGCGGTGAGCATTCCCAACATACAGTAAAAGTTTGAGACATGTTTAATGGTAAACTCTGTTTTTCCTGAAAGGATGAAGTAACTAATAAGAAGTGCTGGCCCTAAGGCAGCTATAACTCCTACGAATAAGTAGCCCTTCTTTAACAGTTCACTTAAGTTGTAACTAACGTAATTTTTAATATCAATTACCATGATATCCACCTCCAAGTTTACTCATATACACATTACGAAGGGTTTTCTTTTCCGTAGTAAAATCAATTACTTTTATATCTAATTGATTTAAAAATTGAAAAACGTCAGCGTTATCTGCCTCTGTTTCAATTTCAACTGTGTTTTCACTAGAATAAATCACTGTTCCGAATTCTTGATGATGGATGAATTTTGCTAATTCAATAGGGGTATTAAAAACTAATTTTAGTATGTGATGACGCTTATTATTAACTTGTTGTTCCTCGACGATATTTCCTTTTTCTAAAAATAAGACACGATTACAAACATTTTCGATATCTTCTAGCTTATGACTAGAGATCAAAATACCTACGTTTCGTTCTCTAGCCATTTTTTTTAATTGCTCCAATACTTCAAGAGATGTTTCAATGTCCATACCGTTTGTTGGCTCATCTAACACAACGTAATTAGGATTATTTAATAAACTAATTACAATCCCCAATTTCTGTTTCATCCCTAAGGAGTATTGCTTTACTTTTTTATTCAATACATCAAATAATTGCAACCCTTTTAGCAGCTGCTCATATTCACTCATTTCAAATTTATTTCCGTAAATCCTAGAGAAGTAGGATAAATGTGCTAATCCGGTCTTATTACTAAATAGTTTGGGTTCTTCAATCAAGTATCCAACACGATGATTGTCTTTAATAGATCCATCAAATTCCTGAATAGTTTGAGAGATTATTTTCATAAGCGTACTTTTTCCAGCACCGTTATTCCCAATTAAGCCCACAATTTCCCCTTGCTTAAAATTAAAAGATAGTTTATTTAAAGCTACAGTTCCTTTGTATTTCTTAGTAATTGAGTTAATTAACATGTTCCAATCCTCCTGAGTAGGGCATTCCTTTTAGAAGCCCTTTTTATATTGAACAGCTAGATATACTCCAGAAACCAGGAATGCTAAAGAATATTTGAACAAAAGAAAAATTTGCCACATATATCCTTTTGGGAAAATCAAGTCGAATAAAACAAAACCACCTAACATGATAAAGGCACTTTTTAAATATATTGGACTTGTTCTTTCGTCTGTTTCTCCGATCTTGTTCCGAAGCACAAATATTAGGATTGCTCCTACTATAAGCAAAACAAAACCACTAACAATAAGCATGTTCCAATTTCCATTTGATTTTTCCGCCCAGATCTTCAAAGGGGAAAAAATAGTATTTGATATCGATTCAGTCGTCATGTTGATCATTTCCTTTCACGTAGGTAAAAATATCATTCACATCAACTTTAAAGAAATTGGCAATACGAAAAGCTAATAGCGACGAAGGAACATAATTTCCCTTCTCCATGACCAAAATAGTTTGCTTGGAAACACCAACTTCTTTTGCCAAATCTAACTGAGTCATTTTGGCAAGAACTCGATATTCGTAAACTTTATTTGATATGGAATCGCCAAAATCCTTCTTCATAACCCTCACCTCACAAGCTGATTATAAATCAAACTTTTCTAAAGGTAAAGTAAACTTTATATTTTTCCAATATTAGTATCCTTATATTTCGAAAATTCCGTTGACGGGGTATTTTTACGAGTGGTAAAAATTAGTAGAGCAATACTTTTGCTACTTTATGGAAAACGAGGGGATCGTAATGAAAAATGAAATGAGTAAGCAAGAACAAGTTACTTGGTTTGAAGAGGTTGTAGATCAGCAATTTGATGATGACGTATTTGGAGCTTGTACGACAAACACATTTTCTCTTAGTGATTACTGGGGGAATAAAGGTGGCTGGTGTACAGCAACTCATGAATGTATGTCATGGTGTAAATAATCTTTAAAGTAGTTTATTTAATCGAATGTAAATGGATTTTAAAAACTTTTATATTGAAGAGGAGAATGGATATGAATAACAAAACTAATGCTCTTAATAAATCAGAAAAAGAATTAGAACTTGGTAAATACTTAGAATCAGATATGATCGCATTAACTGAGGACGATGTTGCTGGAGGAATTACACCAACGATTGTTATTACAGCAGTTACTGGTTATATTTCAACTAATACTTGTCCAACTACTTCTTGTACACGCGCTTGCTAATAAAGGGGAGATAATTTTATGATTACCTACAAAAAACAGTTTTATCCAGAGTTGGAGCAGTCAGATTTCGACGAACATATTGCACCACTTTTACATTATATTGATGAGCTGTCTGTGCATTCTCAAGATAATCTTAGTAATGTGGATACTTTCAAGTCCCAGGAATTTTACCCTTTTCATAACCCTTGTAGGATGATCGCGAAAAATGCCTGGGAGAAAGTATGGGACTCGAATATAGACCAGTACCTTTTGGATTCTAAATCATTCAAACATGCTATCTGTGAGTTATTCTCACAGGTAGCTTTCTCATACTTAATCAGGTCTTTTGCGGAGCACATTAAGACGTTACCTAAGCAGTCTATGAATTCAAAAGAAATTTATGACTATTATACTCAACAATTAATGATGACCAAATTCAAGGAATTTGCAGAAGTTTATTCTATTGGATGGGGAAGATGCAATCATTTATTAGAGAACAGGGCTTTAGCAATTAAAAACGCTATTTTATTAACTCAACAGCATCGATCTGAAATAGAGACAAAACTTCACATTTCGTCCACGAGCCGTATTGTGTCTGTGGAGTCAGGTGGAGATACACATAACAACGGAACGTCAGTAGCAATTATTACGTTTGAACAAGGTGAAAAAATTGTATTCAAGCCACGTTCAGTATCTGGAGAGCTAGGGTACACCAATTTTATTCAAGAGATTAACACATTCATTTCTCCTAAAATGCCTTCTCTGACGGTCATTCACTGCGGAGATTATGGCTTTACAGAATTTGTAGAAATGAATGAAGAAAAGACTGACATGTTTCAAGCGGGAAGACTAGCATGCTTAATGTTTTTATTAAATGCTACAGACATGCATTACAGCAATATACTATGGACGGATGAGGGCCCACTGCCAATCGATCTAGAAACTCTATTTCATCCATCTAGAATTAGAAAGGGAATTCTAGAGTCTAAAAAAAGCGCTTATTACGCATTGGAAAAATCTGTATATGGAACAGGCATCCTCCCAATATCATTAGGCACCAAAGCAGGTCAAGGTTCTGTTGATGTTGGTTTTACTGGCATTCGAAACGAAAATAGCGTGAGTCCGTTTAAAACTTTTGATATAAAAGATGGTTTCTCCTCTGATATACGGGTGGTTTGGAAGAAGCAAAACATTGATAATACGTTATCAAATGACCCAGAATTTGAAGCTTATATACATGAAAGATGTGACCAAATTATTGGCGGCTTCTCTGAATTTTTCATGCAAGTTTATCCACAAAAGCATCTGTTTATTGATGCAGCTAGAAAGGCATTCAGCAAGGTTAAATTCCGTTATATACATAATATGACATACAGATATGAACAGATTTTGCGTATCTTATCTGATGCAGAACCTTCTAGAGATATAAATACCGCACATACTTTATTGTCGCGTACTGGAATTCTTAGTTTGACGAGCGATACAAACTTGGTTCTATCTGAATGTAGCCAACTTTGGAATGGTGACATACCGTATTTTTCCGTTAACTTCCAAGGAACAGAGGTTCTTTCTGGAGATGAAGTCGTTTCTCACATTCCAACAAGTCCTGAATCACAATTTGTGTCTAAGATGGAACAACTTACAGAGAAAGATTTGACTGTACAAACGAACCTAATAAGACTAGCTTTTGTTGCTAAGTTAGCTGATCCACATGCAGATGGGAAGTTAAATTTGGATGAATCAGTGTTTATTAATGAAGAAAAGAACAAATTTGAAAAATTGCATACAGTAAAAGATTACGATAATAAAAAACACAAGGAGATCATCTCATGGTTTTCTAAATCCATTAGTGAATCTGTTTTGGATGACCGCTATGAACACTTACCAAAGACTTGGGTTGGTCCTGTTGCAAAATTCGGGGGGCAAGGATGGACACCTGGAGTGTTAGGTTACGACTTGTATAATGGACGAGTTGGTCCTGCACTGGCGCTAGCAGTTTCAGGTAAGCTTCTATCAGACCATGATGCGATAACAGCTTCCAATGATATCTTTGAAAAATCATCCAAAATCCTTGAGGATAAAAGTTTTGAACTTAGAAATGTCCTTCTTTCTGGAATTGGTGGATTTTCTGGAGTTTCAGGTCTCCTATGGACGTTATTTGCAGCAGGAAATTACGTTGGGAACGAAAGATGGAAAGAGGTTGCTGCCGATGCGTGGCCACTATTGCACCGTCATCTAGATGCACCGGATCATAATTTTTTCGATATGATTACGGGAAAAAGTAGTTCAATTGTGATGAGATACCGAACGCAAGAAGAGTTTAAATTAAATGATGACCTTATCAGCAGCATTCTTTCAATGGCATATGGAAAAATGAATGCCAGTGATACTGAAGTAACGTCAGGATTAACTCACGGTTATGGTCAATTACTTTGGTTCTTTGCATTAGTCAATCAAAGACAGAAAACCAGTGAGTTAAAGAGAGTAGTAGAGGATATTGATTTGTTAATTCGTAATAAGTACACAAACAATGATGGAATTATTGAGATATATAAAGATGGTGGAAATATGAATGTCTCATCATCTTGGTGTAACGGTTTAGCAGGGCTATTAATTGCCTATTACGAAGCATACAAATCAAACATTCTTCCGAAAGAATCTGTTCTAAATGTAATTGATCAATTAAGAAGAATCCCAGTCTCTCGTGTTCCAGTACTTTGCCATGGAAGTTTGGGAATAGTAGAGGCGCTTCAATACGTGAGTGAATCATTTCCAGAAGAAACTTCTGACATTCTTCTAGGGATGCAAACGACTTTCTGCTCTCCAGAATATATTTTCAGCTACTATAAAAACGGAAAAGGCCGATATCCTCTAAGCCCGGGATTAATGGCAGGGAAAGCTGGAGCACTATTACACCTTTGCAAATCTCTTGATCCTACCATTAAAACTTCCCCTTTAACGTTTGGTAGTTGACGTGAAGGTATTTAAAAAATGAAAAAAATAAAACTCAAGCCAACTTTACAATTAGCACAAGCTGAATGTGGGCTATGTTGTGTCAGAACAATCTTGGAGGCTTATGATTATCAAATATCTATTACAGAACTAAGGCAAATAAAAGAGCCAGGACGAGACGGTTTAGGTTTACAGAAGTTAAAAGAGCTATTTTCTCATTTCGGAATGGAAGCCAAAACATATCGAATAAAAGATCCACAAGCATTCACGGTAATGGACTTTCCCATCATTGCTTTTTGGAAAGGGTATCACTTCGTTTGTATTGAGTCCTATAGTGAACACGAAGTAATTATTATGGATCCTTCTATAGGTCGTGTAACTATTCCTCACTCAGAGTTTCTAGAAAATCTTGAAGAATATGTATTGGTGGCTAAACCTGGAGCAGATTTTGAAAAGCGTAGCACCAGCAAGCTTTCCCAGTGGAAAAAGGAATACATTTGGCCATCTAATATGATAAATCTTTACGTGAAAATTGCTATCTTAAGCATTTTGTTAGTGGGAATGACATTAGCCATTCCCTTGTTTACACAGCGTTTAATTGATAGGGGACTTAATGATGTTACTTCATTTGCTACTATACTTGGGTCTCTCATACTAGCAATGTTTGCTATGATAGCCCTTAATTATCTCAGAACCTTTATCTCAATAAAGATCATCTATCGCTTTAGCTGGCATCTTATTGGTGGTGCATTCACACGTGTTTTATCGCTGGGAGCCAAGTATTTTACTGTAAGGGCTCCTGGGGAAATTATTTATCGACTTAACTCCCTTACAAGAATACAGCATGTTTTAGGATCCACCCTGGTCCAGGCATGCTTGGACTTTATAAGTAGTATAGCCATATTAGGATATATTTTTTGGATATCACCGTTACTTGGGACAATCGTACTTTCATTTATCCTAGCAACTTTTGTTTTTCTAGTGATTGGTCAATCTTATGTAAATGCTGCCACTGACAAGGAATTACATGAGGGGACCAATGCACAGAGCATACAGTTAGATGCGGTGGTTTCCATCAACAGCGTAAAACTAGGTGGGTATGTTCAATCTTATATTAATGACTGGAAAGAGCGTTTTAAACGATACTTAAATGCTACAAACAATAGAATGCGCATCCAGCAAGGAATAATAGGATCAATATTATCTGGAATACAAGTATTTGCACCGCTAATTATTCTTGTTAGCAGTATATATATGGCGGAATTAGGTTTCTTGACTCTTGGTCAAGCAATTGCAGTTCAATCTATTGTATCTTTATTGTTTGTTTATATGAATTCAATCTTCACAACAGCATCAGAAATTATGGTGGCAATGCGGTATATTGTCTTAGCTGAGGACATATTTGAATATCCAAAAGAACACTCCGTTGAAAATTCACATGAAATGGAGTCAGGATCAGTATCTATAAATAATCTTAGCTTTAGTTATACTTCGGATGACGTTCCTGCCATTAAAGATATTAACTTAGATATTTCCGATGGAGAAACAATTGCTCTTGTTGGTTTATCGGGATCTGGTAAAACGACACTCGGAAAAGTAATAAGCAGTTTATTTGAGTCTACTAGTGGTTCAATATATTTCGGAGGAATGGAGTATCATGAATACAACCTCGATACCCTACGAAAATCTATTAGCTATATTCCTCAGGAAGCGCATTTGCACAATCGAACAATAATGGAGAATCTTAAACTGGGGTGTCAACGTACAGAAGGAGAAATACGAGAATTTTGTGATTCATTGGGTTTTTTAGATTTTATTCGAAAGTTTCCGATGGGATATAACACAGTTATTTCAGAAACAGGAGCAAACCTATCTGGAGGACAACGCCAGCGTATTCATATAGCGCGAATTTTGCTCCAAACACCTAAATTGCTAGTGATGGATGAAGCAACTTCATCGCTGGATAATATCTCACAAACCATTGTGTATGAGGCATTATCGAGTATTAACTGTACAAAAGTTGTGATAGCACATCGACTTGCAACGATCCTAAATGCTGATCGCATTGTCGTGCTTGAAAATGGATGCATTGTAGAAGTTGGATCTCATGAAGAATTAATAGTTCAAGATGGCTTATATGCAGAACTGTTTAGTGCAGAGCTTAAAAAGGAGAGTTTGGAATGCAGTTAGTAGCGGAGAAACTTGTCTATGCTGTGGAAAATTTATTTGCCGATGAAATAAACCAAACGAAAGATAAAGTAAAAGAACATCTATCTAAACAAAATTGTGTGGCTCATGCAGAAATAGCATCTATGGATTGTTTACATACATTACTGCAATATCACGTATGGAGACTATGTCATAAAACGTTTGTATATGAATTTCACAAATATCGAGAAAGTTTGTCTTATCCAGCAGATCCGTCATCCTCAAAGATATTTGATCAATATGTTAGCACGATTGACAAAGAAATCGTAAGTAAGTGGTTCGAAAAATATGATTTTCTAAAAAAAATGATTACACAATCCGTAAAGAATACACGTTCTTTCATTGAAAGTGTATCGCAACACTTTAGCAACGATGCTGCTTTACTCTTATCAAAAGGTTTGATTAAATCAGGGGCAAAGTTGCAGTCTATTACACCTCTTGAATCAGATCCTCATAATGGGTCAAAAGTGAATCTTTGTTTGGAGTTTGAATCATCAATTAAGCTGCTCTATAAGCCTCGCTCTTTAGAGGTGGACGTTTTAATAGATAATTTATTTTCGGAAACGTTAAAATTTGATGCTCTGCAAGGTCATTCTCCGGTTCCTAGAACCATTAATCGAGACAAGTATGGTTGGCAGGAGTTTGTGCAACATACATCGATAAATCAGCTAGAGACTAGTGATGCTTATTATAATTTAGGTTTATGTGCGGCGGTGTTTAGCTGCCTTGGAGCAACAGATTTACATGATGAGAATATTATTTTTAACGGTACATTCCCTTATTTTGTTGATTTAGAAACAAGTTTGCAGCCCAAATACCATGATGGTCGTGGTCATTCTCTTCCAGAACTAATGCAGGGAAGGATCATGCGTTCAATTGCTAACACATCGATTATTCCAGCTAAACAATTAACACTTCCACATGAAATATTAATTGGTGCAATTAATACACCGTATCCACAAGAAACAAACGAAATGGTTTTTACATTAAAAAATGCAGGTACAGATGCAATAGACTTGGCCAAGGAAAAGATTACGGTTAAGCGAACAACTGTCCCAATTACCTTAGTCGGTAATCAGCCACCTGATCCACTTCCATTTCAAAAAGATTTTCTTAATGGTTACTCAGATGGATATGAAAAGGTAATGGATAAACGAGAACAAATTTATTCAACATTAACTCATATTGAATGTTCAGTTAGGGTTGTTATTAGACCTACATCTCAGTATTACTTTATGTTGGATGCTTGCTTGTTTCCGGAAAATCTAATTGATGAAACTACAATCAATAAAGTCTTACATTATTTAAAACCGCCTAAGCTAGTTAGAGATTCGGAAATAGCTAAAAAGACCTTGAAGGAAGAAATTCGGTCTATAAAAGCTGGAGATATTCCGCATTTTTCGATAAAAGCAAATGATAAGCGTTTATATTCCATGGACTTTGTTTCAAATGACATATTTGATGTGTCACCCGCAAATAACGCAATAACGATGTTACAGGAGCTTTCAGAGGAAAAACTAATACATGATCAGCGCATAATTGCAGAAGGCTATTCGGAAATTAGAATACATGAATCTAAGTACAAAAACATTGAGGACTTAGGCTATCAATCACCGCTTTTTTCAAATGCCTTGCAAAAAGTGACAAAAGATAATCCCGATCCTTTAGTGGAGTTAATACAGTCTTTAGCTATTACGACTAAAGGAGATAATGCTGAAACTGGATGGATCGGAGGAGTTTATGGAAATATTCCAATCTCTTATGATTCTATTGCTTTAATTTCGCTTCATGACACGGGAGGTATTTTATTTCTTTTAGAGCACATGAAAGAGTACAAGCAATCATCCCAAGAGTACATTGAGCTTCTAAATCAGGCTAATAAAGGTTTAAGTTCTCTTCGTCATGCATTTTCTGCGCAATTAGAATCTGCACCAAAATCTATTATATCGGGTGCAAGTTCGTTAGATTTTGTATTTGGTCATCACTTAACTAGAGCGAAAGAAATAGAAGATGTAGCAACGCAGCTTTTATCAGAAGATACAGCAATTGGAGATGCGTTTATTGGTCTAACGGGTTTGGGGCTCACATTAGCATCCTTTTCTAATACACCAAATGAGACATTAAGAGAATTAGAATCCAAGATTTTTATCGAGAGTTCCTCCGCAATGTTACCTAGTGATGGAATAGCACATGGAAATTTAGGAACGATTTGGTCGCAATTTAGATTGTCTTATGCTTTAAAAAACATGGAAAAATGTAATCAATTGTTAGAACAGGCGCTACAAATATCCTTTCCTAATTCTGCAGGTTGGTGTAACGGAAATGCGGGGTTGTTAATGGTTCTAGCCGAAATGGCAAGTTTGTTAAACCAACCAATAGATTTATATGAAGTAGCAAAAAGATCCACTGAGCTATTTAAAGATAGACCTGTAGATTTATCTATATGTCATGGGGCTGCAGGGGTACTTCAATCCCTACTGTTTGCCTATCAGGCTCTAGGGGATTCATGGTATCTTTCACTTGCAAATCAGTATTGGGAAAACACTTTAAACCTAGCTAAGACAAACGGATTCTATACTGGGGAAAAGAATAGAGATTATCTTTTGGGCTACTTCCTTGGGTGGAGTGGAGTAGCTGATTCAGCTCTTATGTTAAAGATGTATAACAACAATAAGTCTATATGGTTCCCGCTTAATCTGAGTTCTGTTTCGTATCAACAAAACTATGCGTACAAGATTAATCCTCCCAAAAGAAATTTGGAGGAAATGTCACAGTAAAGTATGAGGCTATAAAAAAGCTCCTTTGGTATGAGGGTTTATTATCAAAGGAGTGTATATACATATGTGCAAGGGGTTTTATAGGTATATAGGCAAATGAACGGATGTTAAAGGGATTTATAAATAAAATTTAGGTGTAGTGGGGAGAAGATAAAATGCGTTCATTAGTAGCAATTAATCCTAATAAAAAAGAATCAATGGAATATACAGAATTAGGAACTGTTAAGTTTGGAGAAGTAAATATACTGTTTGGTGCAATTGACTGTGACCAACCCACTTTTGATACTGCAAATGTGAAAAACGACGAGTATGTATTGGTACGCGTAACCGCATTTTCATGTAATTATCGCGATAAAGCCTTATTAGTTGAAAACTACAATTCGATTATACGATCTGACCGATTATTTGTTCCATTTGGGTCAGAATTTAGCGCAGAAGTTGTTGCTGTTGGTAAGGGGGTACATGAGTTTGAGATTGGTGATGGTGTAATATCTGATTGTTCATACCCTTATAGCGGAAAAGAAGGGATTTTGCCCGGTGTAGCTACAAATTTTGCATCAATGGGTTGGTTGCGCCTACATAAGAAAAAGATCATTAAAAAACCAAATACTTTAACTGAAAGTGAAGGTGCTTGTTTTTCTCTAGGATCTCAAACTGCAGCAGGAATGATTAGGCGGTCTCGAATTCTTGAGAACGGTGGAAATCCTTTAGTATTAAGCGCACGCTCAAATACCTCACTCTTTATTATTAAACAATTACTTTCTTACGGAATTACTCCACTTTGTTTATCAACATCAGATTGGAACGAAGATGAAATACAGGCAATACAACCTAGTCGCATTATGTCTTTGAGTAGCGCACTTAATAATGAAGCTAATAGTCTGGGCGATCAACAAATTACACATGTTTTTGATCCGTTTTTTGATATGAATATTGGCTATGCGTTACATTTCTTACAAACAGGTGGAACCTACATTACTTGTGGGATAAGAGATCAACATCCATTATTATCTAATGAAACTCCAAGGGATGCGGAGGCTACGGTCAGAGGAGCATTGGAGATGAGTATTGTGAAAAATGTTGCTATTTTGGGGAATTGCCTAGGTTCACGAGAAGATTTAGAAGGGGCAATTCAATTGCAAAATAAAAATGAAATGAGAATAATCATTGATGAGGAATATAGAATAGAACAAGGTGTAGAATTCATACAACGTTCTTTTTTTGATTCTGCACGATTTGGAAAATGTGTTCTACTATACTCAAACTAACATTCAGTAGGAGGGAGTTATCGTGTCAACAACAAAATGGCTTTTACTAATTTTTTTCTCTGCATTTATTGGTACAATGGCAAATCGGATAACGGAAAGTATAAATATCTGGTTATCTAGAGGCATAGGTTGTTTGGTGGCGGTAATCGTTGCCATTCTTCTATATAGGTACTTCAATAAAGGATAAAGTTAGTTATTTCTGAATAAATACTTCCTATAGAACCTTATAAGCTACTCAGGTATGTGTAATGGTGTGCTTATTTAGATTGCTTTTCTTCTTTGGCAGATAACGTACATAGATGAATCCATTTAATATAAATCTTATAAACCTAGGAACTTTCTTAGAATATTACAAGCTATTAGTTATCCTCTGTTTTAGGCATCGTTAAATGAAAAAATCTTCTTTGGCAGGCCAGTAGGCTATGATTTTAACATCATAAAATCCAGAACTTTAGTTCTTCTTAGTGCGAAGAGATAAGGTTCTGGAGTCCTAAAAAATATGAATATTTTAAAAGGAAATCTGAAAAGGATCTTCAAAGTAAATACAAATTAAAGTTAATGGCGAAGAAGATAATTGTTCACAGTTTCACGCTGCGTATTTTTAAAATGAAAAATACGTTTCTTTTCGTTACCCCATGTTCCCTATAATCATTTCTTCAAAAATAACAGCAATCATCATTAATATGTAGAAAGTGATTTGTGTTATAGATGGTATCTACTTGTGAAATTGATGGTTTAATCTTTCTTTTAGCAATGTATTGACTTCTTGAATTTTATTTGTAATTACCGGTAAAAGCTCATAATCGCTCACCTTTAGTTCAAAAATATCTTGGGATTTTGTTAACCATATTAATGATTCGTTGTACTGTTCTAACTTCTCGTAATTTATTCCTATTTGGAAAAATAATTCACCGAGATCAGAAATGGATTCCATGTTTTTACTGTATTTTATTCCTTCTTGACAATGTGAAATAGATTCTTCGTAGCACCCTTGAATAGTAAAAACCTTTGACAGATTGTAATAAACTTTCGGTAACAAAGGTGAAAGAGATACTACATAAGGTGAAAGCTTTTTATTGGTAGATAAAATGAGTTTGAAAGTTTCAACAGATTCTTCTAATAAGTTTTCATGTGCGTATAAAATGCCCTGGCTATTCAATATTTTAGCATCCTGATAGGAAAAGACGAGATTACTTGAAGACCTTGATGCTTCTTTCAAAAGATCCATTGCTAGTGTAAAGTTGTTATTTAAATAATACTGACATACCCCTTCAGCCCACAGGAAAAACTGTTTCACCTTTCCACTTTTAATTGCCGTATTTTCTTTTTCGTATTCAATCATTTCTAATGCTTCTTTGTAATTATTAAACTCAATAAGTTTTATCAATTTGGATTCTATTTCCACAAAATGGTCAAACTTAGGATATTCGGACATAAGCAGCAAACCATCTAATGTAATTCCTAATTTCTCGGCTATCTGTTTCAATAAAATAGAGTTAGGAATATTATTTCCACTCTCTATTTGACTGATTAGAGATTGGGTGCATACACCTTCGGAGAGCTCCTTTTGTGAAATACCTGAAGAAACCCTTAAACCTTTAATAGTACTTCCAATGGCAATATCAACATAGGGATCCATTTTGAACACCTCATATCAAAGACTTTTATGATACACATATTTTACCACAATTCATTTAAAGTAGATGTAAAATATATGCAAAATGTCTGTCGCTAAGATGATCCATCATATAAGGATTTTAATATTTAATAGTTGGAAGAAAATTGGTTATAATATGGTATATTTTACTTAAGGGCAAGCTACATTGATTAGACAGCTGTAAGTTAATAAAACCATAATTATTAAAGGGGCGGTATTAATTGAAAAAACTATTAGTATGCACGAACTTATTATTGGCATTAGTAACTTTCGGTGTAGTAGACAACAGTTATAGCAAGGGATCTGAAGTAAGTACAGCTTCTACTTATCACGAGGTAGCGTTAGGGTTAGATTTAAATGGTTCCATTACTTTAGGAGATGACGAACTTCCGTTCAAGCACTAATTAATAACGTTATAATGTGTTTAGATAGAGTATCCCATGTTACATAGTAGGAAATTTAGGTGAGGTCTTTACTAAGTACAAATACGGGTAAGAAAGAAATATTGCTGGATATAAATTAAAAGCCTTTAAGCGTAAGGTTAAATAATAGATTGCTCTATGAGGCTTCAGGCACTTTGACTAGCCTCCTAATAATAATCATCTCTCCCACTAGAGAGATGATTATTTATTTTGTTGAGAATCCTTTTTTTACATAGACATGTTTTAATTTTGCAGTTTACTATTACTTCATTTACGTTCCTCATTTTGCGGTTCTAAAGATAAGATGGAACCGAAATTTTGTGAAGCCGTTGTAAAGCAAATAAAAGCGCATAGCTCGCTAATTTCTTGCTCGTTAAACGTATCTTTTAGTGTAGTGAAAATAGAATCTTCTATTTGCCCTCTTTGTTTGAGAACCACCTCTGCAAACCCCACAGCAATGGCTGTTTTTTCATTATATGATTGAGGATCTGGCTTGCCTTTTGCCTTACAATATTAGCAACCATTCTGTTGAGCTAAAACCCTTCTCATTTGCTCTTTTAATGGAGCTGATAAACAACCGTCTCCCTCTAAGTTAGTTCCCAATGTGTTCCATGACTCCATAATAGATGGATTATACCCTAATAATTGTTGGAAGGGGGTATCCCCATTCGTAGAAAAAGAAATCCTCGGCATATCGTCACCAACCTTTCTATTTAAGTATAAAGCTAAAAATCCCTTTTTGTATTTCGTATGCATCGTTATTTATTGAAAAATATTTTAAATGTAACTAAAAAGGGGAGAAACTTTTACAAATGAAATTCAGTCATTATGTAAGAAAACAGTAGAAATATGTCCATAAAATTGAAGTTTCATTAAAGAATAATGATAAGCAGATTATGATAGAAACACATGGTCCATTACGACGTAATCAGGTTATGTGGGAAATATGAGGAGCTAAAAGATTTTTATTCCATTTCTGATCGAGCTGCATTGTATAAGTTAATTCCTATTCGGAATAAGATTTGTCATATGCAACTACTGACAGAGGATGAATTCTATTTTCTTGCTTCTTGTTGGGGGCTTGTTAAACATAAATGTCATCTAAATATCGAGCCGGAAGAAGTTTTAAATGAAAATATACATTGATATGTATATACTAAAACCTATTAGATGGATAGAAGTGCTGAAAAGTGGGAATTTCTTTTTATTCATTCATAAAGTGAACTACCCACCATTTAGCACCCTTACCGGTTGCATGAAGTAGGGGATTCAAGGGTTGTAAAACCTTTTCTTTTCTTGCATCTTCATCCATGCCTAACGATCGTGTCTGATGCCTTGCCTTCAAGGCGTTCCGACCGCTAAAAAATCGAGACAAATTATAGGGAAGCTTTCCAAATACCTGAAGTGATTTCTTCCAGTTCGGATCCAAACCAACTGCAAGAAGAGGGACCTTAAACGATGTTAATTTTGACATATAAATAATTGTCGAAATGAAAGTTAGTACAAAGCCGAACATACCTAAAAAATAGCTAATAACTAGGATGAATATTCTTAAGAAGAAAATATTCCCCGCCAGGGATTGATTCACAAGCGTAAAGCTTGATATTGCGGTAACACCCACAACGACGAGCATAGTGGGCAGAAGTTTATATCTTTTGATTAATAAAAATTAGTGTTCTAACATTAGAAGGGGTAATATTAAATTAGGTAGTTGTACAATAAATTAAAGGAAGTGATAGATATGTTTGAAAATAAACATAAATATACAAATCGATTAATACATGAAAAGTCACCTTATCTTTTACAACATGCTCATAATCCTGTTGACTGGTTTGCGTGGGGACCTGAAGCGTTTCAAAAGGCTAAAAGGGAAGGTAAGCCGGTATTGGTGTCAATTGGCTATTCCTAGCCTTCGGGCTATACGATGAAATAGAGGATGATTATATCTACTTGTCATTGGTGTCACGTTATGGCGCATGAAAGCTTCGAGGATCAAGAGGTTGCAGCGCTCCTTAATGATCATTTTATCGCGGTTAAAGTGGACCGAGAAGAGCGACCGGACGTTGATTCAATTTATATGAAGGTGTGTCAGATGATTACCCAGCAGGGGGGCTGGCCGCTTAATGTGTTTTTGACACCTGATCAAAAGCCTTTTTTCGCCGGTACATATTTTCCTAAAACAAGCATGATGAACAGACCGGGTTTTATGGATGTTCTTCAACAATTATCAACACGCTTTGAGGATGACCGGGATCATGTCGAGAATGTTGCAAACAATATTATGAGAGGGTTGAAGCAGAACTTGCACGTTTCATCCGATCAAACCCTGTCACCATCTATTTTACATAAAACGTTTCAGCAGCTTGCTGGAAGTTTTGATACGGTATACGGCGGCTTTGGGCAAGCACCGAAGTTTCCGACACCCCACATGCTCACATTTTTACTTCGGTATTACAAGTGGAGTGAAAATGAAAATGCTCTCTACATGGTCCGAAAAACGCTCGGCAGTTTAGCAAACGGAGGGATTTATGACCACATCGGGTCTGGGTTCTCACGTTATTCGACAGATCCACAGTGGCTCGTTCCTCATTTTGAAAAAATGCTTTATGACAATGCATTGCTTATTCATGCCTATGCAGAAGGGTACCAAATGGTAAAGGATATGCGCTACAGAGAGATTGTAGAGGATATGGTGACGTTTTTGGACCGGGAGATGACGGGAGAACAAGGAGCCTTTTACTCGGCCATTGATGCAGATTGTGAGGGCATAGAAGGAAAGTATTACGTGTGGAGCAAGGAAGAGATCGAGCGAGTCCTGCCTGAACGAGAAGCGAAGATGTTCATCGATGTGTACAACATTCGTGATGAAGGAAACTTTGAGGGAGCGAATATTCCACACCTCATTTACACCGAGATCGATAAAAAAGTAGAACGCTACGGAGACAACTTGTTTTCTAGACTAGAAGATGCCAAAAGCTTGCTGTTAGCAGAACGAGAAAAGCGTATCTACCCGCATGTAGATGATAAAATTTTAGCGTCTTGGAACGGATTAATGATTAGTGCGTTAGCGAAGGCAGGACGCGTCTTTGATCGCAATGACTATATTTCACGAGCCAAACGTGCCCTAGCATTTATTGAAGACAAGATGATTCTTAACGATCGCTTAATGGTCCGCTACCGAGACGGTGAGGTAAAAGAAAAGGGATTTGTTGATGACTATGCCTATTTGCTGTGGGCTTATATGGAGCTTTATCAAGCAACGCTGTCATTGGATTATTTAGAAAAAGCGCAAAAATTGAGCGACGAGTTATTTCGTCTCTTCTGGGATGAAGAACACGGTGGCTTTTATTTTAGTGCGAATGACGGCGAGGAGCTCATTGCCCGTGAGAAAGAAAGCTATGACGGTGCGCTTCCATCTGGAAATGGCGTTGCGGTGACACAGCTTCTTAAGCTCGCAAAGCTAACAGGGAATCAAGAAATCCTTAAGTACGTACACCGAATGTTTCAAACGTTTGAGCGGGAAGTAACAAGTTATGGAAGTGGACATGCTCAGTTTTTACATGCATTTCTCGAGCTGCAAATGGATCATCGTGAAATTGTTATACGTGGCTCAAAGGATGATCAGGATGTTCGAGATCTTGTTTCGATTTTACAAAAAGAGTTTTTGCCAGAAGTAGCGTATCTTGTAGTAGAAGATGGAGCCGAGGTGCGTCTACCTTTTATAGAGGATTATCAGTTTGTAGAGGGGAAAACGACAGTTTATAACTGTGCCAATTTTGCGTGTGAGCGCCCGACACACGATGTTAAGGAAGTAATCGATCAGCTTCTACAAAAGTAAAAAGAAACCAGGCCCATCTGTGAGCCTGGTTTTCCTTTACGTGAGCTTATGATGCTCAGCGAAAGCTTGAAACATTTGTTCATCTTCAACCAATCCACAAGCCGCACATTGAATTCTGCGCTGTGGTCCTTGATACGGTTTATGAAAAGGGTGTACGTTTTCATTTGTATACGTTTCTTCTACATCACCTGTACGAGGGTCGAGTTTCACGGAAGTCGCGACTTGTTCGATCACGTTGAATCTCGTTCGGTTGGTTTTGCAGCTTGGGCATAAATAAGCCGTTGCCATATCGATTCACTCCTTACATAATGATTTCATTATTACCTTATCCAATTGTAGGAAGTTCATCCGCGTCCGTAAAAACTAGTGGTTTTATTCAGAACGCATATTCGGTAAAATAGAAGCAGGTGATGAAGATGAGAGTAAAAAAAGAGTTACATGAAATTATTGACCTTTTAAAAGAAAATCCTGACTATAAAGATCAGGTCATTCATTGGGAAACCATTGAGCCAACGGAAGCCAAAACGGCTCCGTTTCCTAATTTTATGGACGAACGATTAAAGATCGCCTTAGAAAATCGTGGTATTGGGGCTCTTTATACCCACCAAGAAACAGCCTTTCACAAGGCTTATCATAAACAGCACTTTGTGGCGGTTACGCCAACAGCATCTGGTAAAACGCTGTGCTATAACCTTCCTGTTTTACAAAGCGTACTAGAAGATGAGCAGTCGAGAGCTCTTTATTTATTTCCAACAAAAGCGCTCGCACAGGACCAAAAGAGCGAGATCAACGAGATGATCGAGGAAATGGGTGTGCCGATTAACAGCTACACATATGACGGAGATACACCTGCAAACATTCGGCAAAAGGTACGAAAAGCAGGTCACGTCGTTATTACGAATCCAGATATGCTGCATTCTGCTATTTTGCCACATCATACAAAATGGGTGTCTTTGTTTGAAAACTTAAAGTATATCGTCATTGACGAACTGCACACGTATCGCGGCGTATTCGGAAGTCATGTTGCGAATGTAATCCGTCGATTAAAGCGCATTTGTGCGTATTACGGTAGCAATCCAACGTTCATTTGCACGTCTGCTACCATTGCCAATCCAAATGAGCTTGCTTCGCAGTTAACAGGAGAACAGGTTACCTTGATTAATAACAACGGTGCTCCGACAGGACGAAAGCATTTTATCTTTTATAATCCGCCAATCGTAAATAAGCCCCTTAATATTCGGCGAAGCGCTACCCTTGAGGTACGGAAGCTTGCGGGAGAATTTTTGAAAAATAAAATTCAAACGATCGTGTTTGCGCGCAGTCGTGTCCGAGTGGAGATCATTTTAACGTATCTTCAGGAGTTAGTGAAAAACGAGCTGAGTGCGAAGTCCATTCAAGGGTATCGGGGTGGATATTTACCGAAACAGCGCCGTGAAATTGAGCGAGGCCTGCGAAACGGTGAAATATACGGGGTCGTCAGCACCAATGCACTTGAGCTAGGAGTTGATATCGGTCAGCTTCAAGTATGTATTATGACCGGATATCCAGGAACGATTGCAAGCGCCTGGCAGCAGGCAGGACGAGCAGGGCGTCGGCACGGAGAAGCGGTTATTGTGATGGTAGCAAGCTCTAGTCCACTCGATCAGTATATCATTCAAAATCCTGCGTATTTCTTTGAGCAAAACCCAGAAACGGCCCGAATCAATCCTGATAACTTGGTGATCTTAGTCGATCATGTGAAATGTGCATCCTATGAGCTGCCGTTTAGGCAAGGAGAGCAGTTTTGGGGGGTGGATATTGAAGACGTGCTCGAATTTTTAGGTGAAGAGCGCGTCGTGCATTTAAACGGTGACAAGTGGTATTGGATGAATGATTCGTTTCCTGCTCACAACATTAGTCTGCGTTCTGCGTCTCAAGAAAACGTGGTGATTATTGATATTTCAGACGTAGCGAATGTCAAAGTCATTGGGGAAATGGATACGTTTAGTGCGATGACGCTGTTACATGACGAAGCTATTTATCTTCATCAAGGTACGCAGTTTCAAGTAGAGGAACTAGATTGGGACGAGAAGAAGGCGTATGTTCGTGAGGTGGACGTGGACTACTTTACCGATGCGAATCTAGCCGTTAATTTAAAGGTTCTAGAAGAAGATAAGCATTTTGAACACGCACCTTATGAGGTCGGCTATGGCGACGTAATGGTAAGTGCGATGGCAACGATTTTTAAGAAGATTAAGTTTGAAACACATGAAAACATCGGATCAGGTCCGATTCACCTCCCAGAAGAGGAGCTGCATACAAATGCAGTCTGGATTAGCTTTGAGCCTGATGCATTGTTCGGGGGATCAACGGAGCGTGTAGAACAAGCACTTATTTCCGTGTCACACTCTCTGCAGTCCATTGCGCCGCTTATGGTCATGTGTGATCCGTCTGACTTGCATACGGTTCCGCAGTTAAAAGCAGTGCATAATGAAAAGCCTACGATCTTTTTATATGACCGTTATCCAGGTGGTGTCGGTCTTAGTGATAAGGTGTATACGATGATGGACCAGCTGCTAGCGGAGGCTTATGGGATGATTGGAGACTGCTCGTGTGAGTCAGGATGCCCGTCTTGTATCGGAATGGAAGCGACAGGTGACACAGCGAAACAAGACGCGCTAAAGCTACTGCGCCTTCTACAATCAACTTCTGAATAGATGCTAAACACTAGGGAACTTCCTTAGTGTTTTTCTTTGCAAGGAAAATGAAAAACGGTAAGAAAACGTGATATAGTAAACGAAACAATATGAGAATAAAAGGTGATGAAGGTGTCCCTAAAATCAAAATTGAACCGGATGAAAAAGCATATTTCAAAAGAGGAAAACAAGCCCGTGGAAAAACCTGCGCAGCACACAGGAGAGGGAGATATCCCTTTTTTAGCAGAATGGCAGGCGTTTAGTTCCGTCCCTCATTATGTAGAGAAAGAGTACATTTTTGTGCGGAAACAGCGCTATTCATTGAACCATCAGCACGGCTTGTATTCGTTTGGTGAATTGTTTGAGGTGAAAAATCAGTGGGTAAACAGTGATGTGAGTCACCCTTTGTCGTTAAAATCGACAGAGGTAGAAGAACTGTTTTTCTTTGACACGGAAACAACAGGTCTTAGTCATGGAACAGGTACAACCGTGTTTTTACTAGGAGTAGGAAAGGTGACATCTGAAGAGGTCGAGGTGACACAATATTTACTGCCGAGCCCTAGTGCTGAAGCCGCTCTTTATTATTCCTTTCTTCAGGACTTAGAGCAAAGCAAGCTAAGCGTCCATTATAATGGAAAATCCTTTGACTGGCCGCAAGTGCGCACCCGTCATACGCTTTTAAGAAATCACTTACCGGCGCTTCCGAGCTTTGAGCATTTTGACTTGCTTCACCCTGCTAGAAGGCTTTGGAAACATCGGATGGAATCAGTGAAATTAACAAAAGTAGAGCAAGACATTTTACAAGTACAGCAGCGCGAGGATGATATACCAGGATTTTTGGCCCCGATGATTTATTTTGACTACATAGAGTCAAAGGATCCGAAGGGTATCTTTGAAGTCATGAAGCATAACGAGCGAGATATTTTATCGTTAATTACGCTCTACATTCATATTTCCAAAGGTCTGCTTGGAGTGGAAACAAAAAGTCAGCGAGAAACGTTTGAAATAGCCAAGTGGTATGACAAACTAGGTGATCAGTCTACGGCACAGCATTTCTATGAGACGATTACAGCCGACTCGGTGAAATACAACGAAGCACAAATGGCGCTTGCAAAACAATACAAAAAACAAAAGCAGTGGGATGAAGCCATTGGAATTTGGGAAAGTCTTGTGGGAGAAGAAGAGGCAGTGTCGCTTGAGGCTGGGATTGAGCTTGCGAAAGTGTACGAGCATCAGAAAAAGGATGTGGCAAAAGCGCTTCGGTATGCTGAAGCATCCTATGAGAAATGGGCACAAAACGAAGCGGGAACTGAGCGTGAAGAAGACGCGTTTCAAAAGCGAATCGGGCGGCTTGTAAAGAAGCTCGGTAGGCAGTGAGTATTTAGCATCAATCTCCTGTATAAAATAGAAAATTAGCAAAATTACGACATTTTCTATTTTTACACTTTTGTATTGTCCTATTTTTCAGTCATTGTTAAAATATTGCATTGTAATGATTGAATTATAGAAAATACTACACTCATTGGAGATGGTTACATGAAAAACATCATTTTAGTCTCATTTTTTGCAGTAATTTGCTTAACGGTTATTGTATTATCAGGTATGAAAAATACAGGTTTTACTTTTTAACATAAATTAGGTGTTTATATCAGTACAGGTATCATCGTTCTTTCATACTGTATTAATGTAAGTAAAATACAATATGAAAGGGGAATGCTTTATGTTTGGTAGACCACCAATCGTTATGCCACCTGTTGTTCACCCAACGAAATGTTGCGTGCAGTTTAACTGTCAAGAGGTTATCGTGCCTCATGTTCATCCGACTCACACAACGTTTGTAAATCAAACAAATTTCAAGCACAATCATTATTTCCCACAAACTCAATCAGCACTTGACCCAACAACTAGCCAGCACTTCAGCTGCGGTCAACCGCCTTGTTGTCCACAAGGACCAATGGGAGGTCCACAGGGCCCATGGGGACCTAGACCACCTCACGGGTATGGCGGATATTAATGATTTTTTAGGAACTGACACTGTTCAGTTCCTCTTTTATTTATCGGCAGCTTTCGTCTATACTAAAGGCAACATGTATGAAAAAGAGGTGATAATCATGCCGAAAGTAGTAGCTGTAACAGGGTATAAGCCATTTGAGCTAGGTATTTTCAAACAAGATCATGAAGGCGTGGGCTATATCAAAAAAGCCATCCATAAAAAGCTCGTACCGCTCATAGAAGAAGGGCTAGAGTGGGTCATTATTAGCGGTCAATTAGGGGTAGAATTATGGGCGGCAGAAGTCGTATTTGACCTTCAGCTCGAATATCCTCAGCTTCAGTTAGGTATTTTAACGCCTTTTCTGGATCAGGAAGAAAAGTGGAATGAACAAAATAAAGAGTTATACGAATTTATTTGCAGCCAGGCAGATTTTATGGATAGTATTACGAAGCGAAAATATGAGAGTCCAGAACAATTTCGGATGAAGAATCAATTTTTCATTCAAAAGAGCGATGCTCTTTTAATTATGTTTGATGAGGAGCATGGTGGAAGTCCAAAATTCATGTACGAAACTGCGAAAAAGTACGCCGAACGCTATCCGTATGACATTTGGACGATTACCTCGTATGATTTACAAGATATTGTAGAGGAAGAAAAATACAATCAGTTTTAACCGACTTGTCGAAAAAAACGTTTGAAAGAAAATTGACATTTCACTTTATTTTTGAAAAAATAGAGAGGAAACACTTGTACAAAGATGGCTTTGGTTTCTCTAGCTAATTGTAGGCCTTCTTCGTTAAGTTTGTTTACATATCTAATCATACCGAGTATAACTAGCGCTAAATTTCGCATAAAGTTAGGGTTGTACATATTGCGTTGGGTATACTAATATGTATAAAATGAAAAGAAATAATAAGGGTTATTGTACCGAGGTGAGAAAAGAATGTTATCTGATAAAATTAAATTTAGTGCCAAAGAAATTTTAGAAAAAGATTTTAAAACGACGATGCGTGGTTACAGCCAAGAAGAAGTAGATAAGTTTTTAGATGGAATCATTAAAGACTATGAAGTGTTTTATCATGAAATTGAGGAACTGCAGCAGGAAAACCTACGCTTGCGCAAGCAGCTAGAAGACAGCAGTAGAAGACAGCAATCATATTCAGCACCGTCTTCTACACAAGCAGGAACAACGAATTTCGATATTTTAAAACGTTTATCCAATCTAGAGAAGCACGTATTTGGTAGCAAGTTATACGAATAACATATTGAATTGCGTGGTTGTAAAACCTGCCTGTGATTTCAAATGTTGGACGAAAAAAGCCATTTTTAAAAAAAGATGCAAAAAACCATTTGCATCTTTGTTCATTTTTTATTATACTATGATTTGTCGTTGACAATAACGTTTGAGCAATCGCTGTACTGCTTGACAGTGCAGAGGAAAGTCCATGCTCGCACAGGCTGAGATGCTTGTAGTGTTCGTGCCTAGCCAATTCATAAGCTAGGGTAGTCTGGTCTTTGACTGGGCTAACGGCAGGGAAAAAGCCTAAGTTCATCTGAATATGGCTTGAATACCTATAACGTGCCACAGTGACGTAGTCTTATCAGAAATGATGAGAGTGGAACGCGGTAAACCCCTCGAGCGAGAAACCCAAATAATGGTAGGGGCACTTTTCGGAAGGAACTAAACGGACGAAAGGACAGATACCAATCTGTAGATAGATGATTGCTACCGGAGTACGAGGTTGCGGACCGATTGCAGTACAAAGGTACAAAACATGGCTTACAGAACGTTATTGATAAGCATCACGATCACAATAAATATTCATTGATTATTTTAATCAATCCACACCAGCTCTCCAAAGCACATTGGAGGGTTTTTTTATGCAAAAAAAGCGAGGGCTCCTCGCTTTTAATGGGTGTTTGTTAACGATGGTAAAATCGTTCGGAATTCGGTTATGGATGGGTGAAGTGCTTCAATATTGAATTGCTCAATCATTAAAAGAAGTCCTTCGATAATGATTATTCGAGGCTCGCTGTGATCTTGTTCTAACTCTTCAATAAGTGCATCAATAGACGAGGATGCTTTTTCAAAATAAGGCTCGTTTGGAATAAGGTCATCACACGTTTTTTTCATGTCATTGCACAGGGAGAGAAGACGTGCTTTTGTACTCTGTCCCGCACATGAGCTTTTCATATATTCATTCATCAACGTTTTATTTAAAATCGTTGTCGGACTCACATCAAAGCTTTTTACAATGCCATCAATGCGATGAACTAAAAACTGTGCTAGTTCGTCCACTTTTATCGCAATGTTTTCGGAAATAATATAAAACATGTATTCACGAATCATGCCGCTTAAAATGGCAATGCAGTCATAAATGTGCGGCTCGATTTCCGGTCCATACATTTGGCGTAAGCGAACTTCATACCAGTTGTGGAGCTGAGCGCGCATTTTGAAAAAGTATTCGCGCATGCCTTCTTTCATTTCACCTGCTTGTTCACGCATATGCATATGAAAGTAATCTTTGTACTTCACAAATTCCTCTAGCTGAATTTGGATTTGTTTGACAAACATTTCTCGCGGCGGAAGACTAGGATCTTTATCTAAATGAACAATTTTTTCAAATAAAATGTCGTGATAATATTTTAAAATGGAAAACAGCAAATCTTCTTTCGATGAAAAATAGTTATAAACAGAGCCCTTTGCAATGCCGCTTTTTTCCGCAATTTCTTGAATAGACGTAGCGTGATACCCCTTTTTAGAAAAAAGTTTCATGGCTACTTCTAAAATGCTTTTTTGTTTTTCGTTTATCATTCTTTACACGTCCTCTTGCAAAATCCTTGATCAAAAATTATTAATGAATTATCTCTAGTATAACGTACATCATCCCTTTTGTGGAATTGATTCAGTAGGGGGATACAAATGCTTCAGCAGAGGAAGTGATAGAGCAGCTCGCGGTTTAATAAATTCAATCTGAATACCCTGTAACTTAAATTTTTCTACCATGTTTTTTAAGCGTGTTTGTCGCTTTGTAAGTGCAGCGTTGTTCAACTCTTTCCTCTCCTTTTTGTAAAGCTCAAACGTAAGTTCCTATATACTATTCGTTCAAATCCTTTTATTTTTGGGGATGACCAGTCGGTCATAATAAAACCTTTGACTTATAAATAACTATGTCTTATAATCTGACTGAACGGTCATTTTAAATTCATCATACCTTTACCAAAGAAAATAAGCAACACTTGAGGTGGTAAACGAAGAGGATTATTTATCGCTCTTTGTAAGAGGTTAAGCAATGGATAAAAATGCCGATACATTGGATAGCCTTACGCAATAGGGCAAACGTATAAACACATAGAATGAAATGGGGAGTCATCATATGGAACAACAAGTTCAACCGGGAATTAATAAACGTCTCGTAATTATTGGTCTAATTATCGGGATGTTTTTTAGTGCGCTTGAGCAAACCATTGTGGGAACAGCAATGCCAACGATTATTGGTGAATTAAACGGGTTCTCAATTTTTGCTTGGGTCACAACAGCGTACATGATCACATCAACCGTTGTAATCCCGATTGTCGGGAAGATGTCCGACTTGTACGGACGACGATTTTTATACTTACTTGGAACGATTATCTTTATTATCGGTTCCGCACTTTGTGGAACGGCTCATAGCATGGAGCAGTTAGTGTTGTACCGTGCGCTTCAAGGTATTGGGGGCGGGATGATTATGCCGCTATCTCAAACAATTATTGGTGATATTTTTACAGCGGAACAACGTGCAAAATGGCAAGGGATCTTCGGAGCCCTGTTTGGATTAAGTTCTGTAATCGGTCCGTTTATTGGTGGATTCATCGTCGACACGATTAGCTGGCACTGGATTTTCTTAATTAACGTACCGTTTGGTTTATTATCTGCCATCTTAATTTTTACAGGAATGAAGCATGAAGTAGTAGACAAAAAAGCAAAAGTATACATTGACTACTGGGGAATACTTGCCCTTGTACCTGGGTTAGTTCTATTGCTGATCTGGCTCACGTTCGGAGGCGATAAATTTGCTTGGGGATCTACTCAAAGTATTGTCATGATTGTAGGTGCGGTTGTCCTACTAATCGCATTCGGTATTATTGAAACAAAAGTCAAAGAGCCGATTTTAGATATGAGCTTGTTTAAAAACCGCGTGTTTGCGACCGTGAATGGTTTAGGCTTCTTAATTGGTTTAGGAATGTTCGGAGCAATCATGTTCGTACCGCTATTTATGCAAGGAATTTTGGGCGTAACACCAACGCAAGCGGGTTCTACCATGACACCGATGATGATTTCACTGATCGTCGCGAGCATTATTGGAGGGCGTTTGCTATTAAAATTCACCTTCCGTACCGTGCTAACAGTTGGAATGCTGATTACAACAGGCGGCTTTTACTTAATGAGTACGATGGGTCTTGAATCAAGTACAATGACGGCGTATATGTATATGATTATTATGGGATTCGGAATGGGTCTGGTAATGCCAACGCTTATGATTGCGATTCAAAACGAATTCCCAAAAAGTCGTCTAGGTGCGGTAACATCTGCTTCTACATTCTTCCGCTCCATTGGAGGAACGATTGGAGTGACGGTGTTAAACGTTGTGATGAATCAATCGCTAAAAGATAAAATGGTGGATGCGGCAGCAGATGAGAAAAATCCAATGATTCAAGGTGTTCTTGAGAAGCTTAGTGACAAAACAGATGCGTTGTTTGGTCTATTAGTAAAGCCAGATGCGCTTAAAATGCCAGATCAAGTGAAAGCACCAATCATTCATACGATTGAAAACGTATGGACGTCTTCGTTTACAACGGTCTTCTTAACAGGACTTGTATTTGTGGGACTTGGCATTTTCGTTGCGTTATCCGTAGGAAATGGACGCATTAAACGTGATAAAGAAAAAGAAGCGGAAGTAAAGGCGCAAGAGCAGCCGATAAGCTAAACGCGTAGATGAGAGAAGGAGAAATCCTTCTCTTTTTTTAGTTGTAAAAGAAGTCATCATTTACGTTGAGTAGAAGGAAATTTTGCTAAAAGTCTATTTTTTTATGCGTTTTCATTATAGAATAGGGGAAGATGCATATGCATCATAAACATTGATTTTGTTTTTGTGAGGGGTTGAACATATTGGAAAAGAAATGGTGGAAAGAAGCGGTCGCTTATCAAATATATCCACGAAGCTTTATGGATTCTAATGGAGATGGAATTGGCGATATTCAAGGGGTTATTTCAAAGCTTGACTACTTAAAGGACTTAGGAATTGATGTGATTTGGATTTGTCCAATTTACAAATCGCCAAATGATGATAACGGTTACGATATTAGTGACTACAAAGATATTATGAATGATTTTGGCACGATGGCTGATTTTGATCAGTTACTTGATGAAGTGCATCGCCGAGATATGAAGCTCATTATGGATCTTGTTATTAACCATACGTCAGATGAGCATCCGTGGTTTGTAGAATCTCGCTCATCAAAAGATAATCCGTACCGTGATTATTATATGTGGAAAGAAGGAAAAGACGGCAAGGAGCCAAACAACTGGGAGTCAATCTTCAGTGGTTCTGCATGGGAATATGATGAAGCTACGGACGAATACTACTTGCACGTTTTCTCTCGCAAACAGCCCGACTTGAACTGGGAAAATGAAGCGGTTCGAAACGAGCTTTATGAAATGGTGAACTGGTGGTTAGATAAAGGAATTGATGGTTTCCGCGTCGATGCGATTTCACACATTAAAAAGGTAGAGGGACTACCTGACTTACCAAATCCAGAAGAGCTTGATTATGTACCATCTTATGAAGGACATATGAACCGACCGGGAATTCAAGAATTTTTAAAAGAGCTAAAAAACAGCACGTTTGATAAATATGACATTATGACGGTTGGAGAAGCTAATGGAGTAAAATGGGACGGTGCTAGTCAGTGGGTTGGTTCTGAAGAAGGAAAGTTCAATATGATTTTTCAGTTTGAACATATGGGGCTTTGGTCAAAAGGAACAGACGAACCGCTGGATTTACTGCAGCTGAAAATGATTTTAACGAACTGGCAGCGCGGATTAGCAGAAGTCAACGGCTGGAATGCACTTTACTTAGAAAATCATGACCAAATTCGTTCTATTAATAAATTTGGTAGCATGGAATTTCGTGAAGAGAGTGCGAAGTGTTTAGCAGCTATGTACTTTTTAATGAAGGGCACACCGTTTATTTATCAAGGTCAAGAAATTGGAATGACGAACGTGAAGTTCGCAACAATTGATCAGTATGATGATGTGGGCATGATTAACTATTACCGCATTGAAACGGAAAAGGGTCGTCCACATGAAGAAATTATGAAGGTTATTTGGGAAGAAGGACGTGACAATTCACGTACACCAATGCAATGGTCTTCAGAAGAAAATGCGGGCTTTACAACTGGTACGCCGTGGTTCGGTATTAATCCAAACTTTATCGAGGTTAACGTAAAAACACAGCAAGAGGATCCGCAGTCTATTTTAAGCTTTTACAAATCGCTCATCCATATTCGCAAAACGAACAACGTGTTAGTCTACGGAGAATACGATTTACTTCATCCGGACCATGCACAGCTTTTCGCTTATACTCGTACACTAGGCGAAGAACAAGCGTTAATTGTGTGTAACATGTCTGATCAAGAAGCGAAATTTGAGCTTCCAGAGGAAATGAACGTAACGAATCAAAAGCTGTTGCTTCATAACTATCCAGTGGAAACAATTGAATCGGTTTATTCATTTAACCTAAAGCCATATGAGACTCGTGTGTATCTTTTAACGAACTGATCTAGGCAAACGGTTGCATATTTTACGAAAGCTCAGCTTTTTAACTAGCTGAGCTTTTTGCGTGGGGGAGATTAAAGCGTTTTGATACCGTATATTCTTATATAGAACATTGAAACATGATGCCCGTTATGGTAATTTAACAGAAGGTAAATAACTAAAAGAACGAGGTTTAAGGATGAAAAAAGAGTATACATTAATTGCAACAGCCGCAATGGGCTTAGAAGCTCTTGTTGGACAAGAAGTTCGAGATCTTGGCTATGATGCACAAGTCTCAAACGGCAAAGTAACGTACCGCGGAGATGCTCTAGCGATTGCTAGAAGTAACATTTGGCTTCGTACGGCTGACCGTGTTCGTGTAAAAGTGGGCGAATTCCGTGCCACTACGTTTGATGAGTTATTTGAAAAGACAAAAGCGCTTAATTGGGGAGATTTTCTACCAGAAGACGCAAACTTTCCTGTTAGCGGAAAATCTGTTAAGTCAAAGCTATTTAGCGTATCCGATTGTCAAGGGATCGTAAAAAAAGCGATCGTTGAAAAAATGAAGTCTCACTACAAAAAAACAACAAGCTGGCTAGAAGAAACAGGCCCGACGTTTAAGATTGAAGTGGCACTTTTAAAAGACGTGGCAACCATTACAATTGACGCAAGTGGAGCGGGGCTTCATAAGCGTGGTTATCGTGTTGGACAAGGGGAAGCACCTCTAAAAGAAACGCTTGCGGCAGCGCTTGTAAAGCTTACAAACTGGCATCCAGATCGTCCGTTTGTCGATCCGTTCTGTGGGTCAGGTACAATTGCGATTGAAGCAGCGCTTATTGGTCAAAATATTGCACCCGGTTTTAACCGTGAGTTCATTTCTGAGGATTGGCCTTGGGTACCAGAAGATGTGTGGGAAAAAGCACGTGACGAAGCGGAGGAGCTAGCAAACTACGATCAGCCGCTTGATATTACGGGTCTTGATATTGATCATCGCATGGTTGAAATTGCTCGCCAAAACGCATTTGAAGCAGGTCTTGGAGATCTCGTTACATTTAAGCAAATGCAAGTATCTGACTTTACAACGAGAAAAGAATCTGGAGTGATTGTCGGAAACCCGCCGTACGGGGAGCGCTTAAGTGACCGTCCGTCAGTCGAGCATATGTACAAAGGAATGGGAGAAGCGCTTCTTCCTCTTGAAACATGGTCGATCTATATGCTGACGTCACACAAAGGCTTCGAGCAAGTCTTTGGAAAGCCTGCGACTAAAAAGCGCAAGCTCTTTAACGGATTTATTGAAACAGATTATTACCAGTACTGGGGCAAACGTCCTTCTAAAAAGAATTGATATATCGATGGTTTGAAGGCTGTCAAATATAGTGGTCAAAAGCTTACTGAATTATTTTTGATGACACAACTTGATGTGAATCTCTGGGGAACGACATTGAAACAATAAAATGATCAGTATAATCCATTGAATAATATTGATAGAGGGTCATTTAAAAAGAAGCAGGATTTCTGCTTCTTTTTTAGGCTCTGTTGTTGATTGGCTTATAAAACTGACATGTCAGTTAAGTTGCAGATGGAAATCAACGACAATTAGCTCAACGTAGAAAAATAATGGAGTGATGATATGAGTAAAGCTAAGGGTAAAGGCGGAACGGGTAGAGGAACAGGAAAGAAGGGCTGGACGCGTTGGCAATCTAGTGCCAACAAAGCAAAGAGTGCCAAACCTTATACAAGCAAAGGTGTCAAAAAACGTGATGGTGCAAAGGCGACCAACAATAATAAAGGTGATACATCCGAGATGTAGTGACCGCTGAAAAAATACCATTTCGTTAATGCGGCTGCGATCCTTCAATAAGGATATCGTTTCTTCTTTGTTCCACTAACTGGTTAGTTAAATCAGGCAGTGAAAGGAACGCGGATGCGTTTGCAGGAATCGTTTAACGGATTTATTGAAACGGGACTACTACCAGTACTGGGATGAACGTCCGTGGAGAAAAGAAAACGAAAATGTAAAGCACCTCAAGCAGATGAGGTGCTTTTTTCTATTTAAAGCGATAAGTGCCACTTTCGTTTGACACAAGAGTAGAGGATTAGCTATCTAAAAGATGCATAAAATTCCTTTTCTCGTCATATACTAACAGTATTTACTAAATCTAGCGTTATAGTAAGGAGGAGTTTAGTTATGGCTAGAGACGGAGTTAATTTTGCACTTATTAATCAGGCGCTTTCGCGCAGTTATCATTTATTAGCGGAAAATGGAGGCGTAGCGCAAGAAAGCTTAGCTGAGTTAGAGCAAGCAAAGGGCGATCTAGAAAAGGCATTGGCATACGCATCTTCAAATGAACGAATGCATTGGTCATCGTTTGATTCGTAATAAATTTCTTTTTAACATAGAAGGAGAACGAGTATTCTCCTCGAATATAGTAGGATAAGAAGAAAGGTGCCTACCCAAAAAGAGCATGTGCAGAATAACGCTTCTACACGTGCTCTTTTTTTCTGTTTGTATTGACTTTTTGATAAATATAATGGATAATCAGAGATTGTCTAATTTAGATTTTGAAGGAGTATTAATAACCATGATCAGAGAGCGTTTACCCTTTGAAATGAACCCGAAAGAGAACTTTTTTGAAAAGCTTAATGAATGGATCGGGGATGTATTTTACGATATTTTACCTGAAGCAGGATTAGAGCTTCGTGATGAACAAATTTTTATGGCGTTTCAAGTGGAACGCGCCTTTAAAGAAAAAAATATTATGTTTGCAGAAGCAGGAGTAGGAACGGGGAAAACCATCGTATACCTACTTTATGCGCTATGTTACGCACGATATACAGGAAAGCCAGCAATCATTGCCTGTGCAGATGAAACGCTTATCGAGCAGCTTGTAAAAGATGAAGGCGATATTGCGAAGTTATCGAAAATTCTTGATTTAAATATTGATGTTCGTCTTGCAAAATCACAGGATCAATATCTATGCTTGAAAAAGCTTGAGAATGTGATGGTCGCATCAGAAGACGAAAACATTGATGCAGTCTACGATACGCTTCCTGATTTTGTGCATGATCGAAGTGGTATGCAGTCTTTCTATCATTACGGAGATCGTAAGGAATACCCAAACTTGACAGATGATCAGTGGAGTCAAATTAACTGGGATACGTTCCAGGACTGTTTCTCATGTGATCAACGTCACCGCTGTGGATTAACGCTGTCTCGTGAGCATTACCGCAAGTCAACGGACTTAATTATTTGCTCACATGACTTTTATATGGAGCACGTTTGGACATACGATGCGAGAAAACGAGAAGGTCAGCTTCCATTATTACCTGAAAGCAGTGCCGTTGTATTTGATGAAGGACACTTGCTTGAGTTTGCAGCACAAAAAGCATTAACGTACCGCGTGCAAGAAGATACGCTTGAAAACTTGCTTACGCGTCTGCTAGAAAATGATGTGCGTGAAGAGTTTGCGTTTAAAATTGAGCGTGCATTAAAACAGTATTCAGCCTTTTTTGATACGTTATTTGAATCAAGTGTAGAAGTAAGCGGATCAGACCGAAAAGAAGTCAAACTGACGAAAGAGCTTCAAACGGTCGCGCAAGATTTGCTTGATTTACTAGAGGAAATCGGAAATGATCTTGTGTTTGAAAGTGAAACGTATACGATTGATGAGTATGCGCTTCGTATTGTAGATGAATACTTGGATCAAATTGATTATTCACTTCGCCTATTTATGAAAGATGATCAAGCGATTTACTGGGTAGAAGAGCTTCACGGTGAATTAACGCTTGTGATTATGCCACAAGCGGTGAAAGATATCTTAAAAGATCAGGTCTTCTCACAGAAGAAGCCGTTCCTATTCACTTCTGCTACGCTTTCCGATAATGAAACGTTTGATTATTTAGCGTATAGCTTAGGAATTAGCGACTACTTGTCCTTTACGATTGCTTCTCCGTTTGATTATGATGAGCAAATGAAGATTGACGTAAAGAAAGTATCGAGTGAAGATTCGTTCCAACAAAAGCTTCAGGATAGCATGAAAGAAGTCGAAAAAACAGGTGGACGAGCGCTCTTCTTATTTACGAATAAAGAAGAATTAGCCCGCTTCAAAGCGTCTGTTAAAGACTATGGACAATATGAATTCCTATTTGAAGGTGATCAGGAGATTAGTAAGCTTGTCGCGCGTTTCCAGCGTGAAGAAGAAACCATTCTTTGTGCCGTTCACCTTTGGGAAGGTCTTGATATTCCAGGTCCTACTTTATCGAATGTCATTATTTGGTCACTACCGTTCCCACCGAACGATCCTGTTTTCCAGGCGAAGCGAAATCAAGTAGCTGACCCATTCTTAGATGCGGATCTTCCGTATATGCTGCTGCGTTTAAAGCAGGGAGTAGGTCGCTTAATTCGTTCGCATGAAGACAACGGATTTATTACGATTTACGTGGATGAGAACATTGAGGACGAGCTTTTAACAACGGTGAAAAAGAATTTACCAACAGCCGTTCAAGGATAAAAATCGGAGACTCTAGTAAAAGCTAGAGTCTCTATTTTTTTATTGACTCTTTGAAATCGACTTCAATTAATAGATATGATAAAATTATTCAGAAAGTTCCGTTTTTATATATGGAGGGGGAAAAGAGAATGGAAACAAACATTCAACAAGTAGAAAAAGATTTTTTGCAGTATGTCGGTAAAATTCGTAGCTACGGGGAAGCCATTGGCGTTATGTATTGGGACTTGCGTACAGGTGCACCGAAAAAGGGCGTTGAACAGCGCTCAGAAGTAATCGGTGTGTTATCATCTGAGACGTTTGCGATGTCAACATCAGATGAAATGGCAGGTTATATTGCACAATTAAGTACACCAGAAGCACATACATACATATCAGAAGTAACGAAAAAAGCGGTAGAGGAATGTAAAAAAGAATATGACTTGAACAAAAAAATTCCCGCTGATGAATACCGTGAGTATGTAATCTTAACGTCAAAAGCAGAAGCGGCGTGGGAAGAAGCGAAAGAAAAAGCCGATTTTTCAATGTTTCAGCCGTATCTTGAAAAGATCGTTGAGTTCAATCGTCGTTTCGTTGAGTATTGGGGCTATGAAGGAAACAAATACAACACGCTTCTTGACTTATACGAGCCAGGGGTGACGGTAGAAGTAGTCGATCGCGTTTTCGGTCAAGTTCGTGATCGTATCGTGCCACTTGTTCAACAAATTACGTCTTCTACTCATAAGCCAGATACATCGTTTTTACACCGTCATTTCCCGAAAGACAAGCAGCGTGAGTTCAGTCTTGCGATTTTACAAGAGCTTGGGTATGACTTTGAAGCAGGTCGTCTAGATGAGACGGTTCACCCGTTTGCAACAGGGTTAAATCCTGGGGATGTTCGTGTAACTACACGCTACGATGAAAAAGATTTCCGTACCGCTATTTTTGGAACCATTCATGAGTGTGGTCATGCGGTCTATGAACAAAATATTTCAAAAGAGCTTGTGGGTACGAATCTTTGTGATGGTACCTCAATGGGCATTCATGAGTCACAATCGTTATTCTTTGAAAAATTCATTGGGAAGAACTATTCGTTCTGGAAGCGCAACTACGATGTGTTAAAACAATATGCACCAGGCCAATTTGATGACGTAGCGCTAGATGATTTTTACCGAGGGGTAAACGAATCAAAGCCGTCACTCATTCGTATTGAGGCAGATGAGCTAACATATCCACTTCATATTATGATTCGTTATGAAATTGAGAAGGGCCTTATTAACGGAGATATCGAAGTGAAAGATTTACCACAAGTTTGGAATGATAAATACGAAGAGTATTTAGGCGTTCGTCCAAGCCACGATGGTGAGGGAGTTCTTCAAGATGTTCACTGGTCAGGTGGAAGCTTCGGTTACTTCCCGTCTTATGCATTAGGATATATGTATGCAGCGCAGTTTAAAGCAGCGATGCTGAAAGATCTTCCACAGTTTGATGAGCTTTTAGCGGAAGGCAAATTCTCTGTCATTCGCGAATGGTTAACAGAAAACATTCACCAATACGGTAAAATGAAGAAACCATTAGAAATTCTTCACGACGTAACGGGTGAAGGACTTAACGCTCAGTATTTAATCGACTATTTAGAAGAGAAGTATAGCCGCGTCTATCAACTAGTATAAGAAAAAAACAAGGAGCCTTTTGGCCCCTTGTTTTTTTATGCCCACCAAATCTCAGATTGTTTTTCAAAGAAAAGGGCACGCTTGAGCGTATCAACGGCTTTTGAAAACCCTTCTTCTACAGAAGCTAGCCCATCTTCGTGCTCAATGCTGATTGCACCATCATATCCAATCATACGCAGCGTAGAGACGATGTCTTTCCATTTCTTTTCGTCCATTCCATATCCAACGCTTCTAAATGACCAGGAGCGGTCCATAAATTGATCATATGCTTTTGTATCAAGTACACCATTTTTGGCTGTGTTCGTTTGATCCACATATGTATCTTTTGCATGAACGTGGAAAATCGCACCGGCTTTTCCGAGAAGCTTAATCGTTTCAACAGGGTCCATTCCTTGCCACACAAGATGACTAGGGTCATAGTTTGCGCCAATTTCTGGCCCGACCGCTTCACGAAGACGTAGAAGTGTTTCCGGATTGTACACCATAAACCCTGGGTGCATTTCAAACGCAATTTTAGTTACGCCGTGTTCACGAGCAAAGGCCGCTTCCTTTTTCCAATAAGGAATGAGCTGTTCGTTCCACTGCCAGTCTAAAATCTCTAGGTAATCAGGTGGCCATGCGCAAGTAACCCAGTTTGGATGTTTTGAATGCACGGAATCGCCCGGACATCCTGAAAATAAGTTGATTGTATCAAGTCCTAACTTCTCAGCAAGCAGAACCGTATCCCGCCACGTATCATGGGCACTCTTAGCCGTTTCTTGATTGGGATGAAGCGGATTCCCATGGCAGCTTAAAGCGCTAATTTCAAGGCCTCGGTCTTGAATTTGTTGTTGAAACGTCTTTAATGCTTCTGCTTCTTCCAATAAAATAGAAGGGTTGCAATGATGATTTCCCGGGTAGTTTCCTGTACCAAGTTCAATCGTTTGAAGCCCTTTTTCCTTGATTCGGTCTAACGCTTCCTCAAACGGAAGGTTTTGATACAATACCGTTAGCACGCCTAATTTCATTTCTCCCTCACTCCTTGTTGGTTGTCATAATCTTTGCGTTCGTTTTATGCGGTTACTTCAGGTGTATCTTCATTTCCTTGCAGAGACACTTCTTTGCCATTTTCACTAGATACATAGATCGCGTCTAAAATTCGATTAATACGCTGTCCAGCTTCTCCACTTGAGATCGGCTCTTTGCCTGTTTTAATACACTCGATAAAGTGAGCCCACATTTGGCGACGGGCCTTTGGATCATCAAACATCACTTTTGGCTCGGTATCTTCTAAAATACCATTCTGCTCGCTGAAAATCTTTAATGGCTTTCCGTTTTCAAGCTGAATGCCGGCTTTTTCACCGTAAAGCTGCATAAATACCTTTTCCTCTTCCACGTTCGCTGCCCAGCTAACATCAAGCGTAATAGTGGATCCGTTTTCAAGACGAATAAAGGCGCTCGCAAAATCTTCTACATCAAATGTTCCGCTTGCATTTGCAACGCCCCAAGCACGAGAGGTGCTCTTATCACCAAATGCGCGGTAGGTTTGACCTGTAACGCTTGTAATCTCAAGGTCTCCTAATAAATAGAGCGTAATGTCTAGCATATGAACTCCTAGATCAATAAGAGGCCCGCCACCAGACAACGCTTTATTTGTAAACCATCCGCCCCAGCCAGGAATGCCTGATCGTCTGATCCAACCGCATTTTGCGTGATAGATTGGACCGGTTTTTCCTTCGTTGATGAACGATTTTAAGTACTGAATATCATCGCGGTAACGGTTATTAAAAGCGGTCATTAAAATTTTCCCCTGCTGTTTTGCAAGCTGAACCATCTGAGCCGCTTCGTCTTCATTTAACGCAAGCGGCTTTTCACATAACACGTGCTTGCCTGCTTCTAAGGCCGCTTTTGCCATTGAGAAGTGAAGAAAATTAGGGGTTGTCACAACGACCGCATCAAGGTCTTCATTTAATAAATCATGAAAATCCGTAAACGTTTTCGCTTCAGGGAATAATAAAGAAAGTTCTTCGGTTGCCGCTTCATTCAAGTCTGAAATTGCGACGACCTTCACTTGATCCTCCAATGCTTTTAGTGCAGGTGCATGAGCACCCCTCGCAATTCCACCGGCACCGATCATTCCTAGTTTAATCATATGGTCATCTCCTTTTACCTGCTAAAAAACGGGATAGTACTTGTCAAGTTGTATAAGTCATGAGAGAATGCAGGTATAACCTTCTTTAATCTGAAAATTCGATCTTGAAAGCCCTTTCTATAACTCTATGATATAATTATACATAGTTGCTTTTCAAGGGGAAAATTTCCTGCCTGTTACTAAAACGTTTACTCAAACGTTTTTACAAGGGAAATCTTTCACTGTAGGATAGGTAAATTGAGCGGTTTTAATAGGTTAAAAGAAGAATTTACTTTTACTAAACAATCAAGGGGATGAAGAAATGAACGTAACAATTTGGAACGAATATCGTCATGAAAAGAAGAATGAAAAGGTACGTGAAATTTATCCAGAAGGTATTCACGCGGCGATTGCGTCTTACCTAGGGGAACAGGGTATTTCTACTAAGACAGCAACTCTCGATGAACCAGAACACGGCTTAACAGATGAAGTGCTAGAAAAGACGGATGTGCTTGTATGGTGGGGTCATATTGCACACGATGAAGTAGAAGAAGAGATTGTTCAAAAAGTCGTACAGCGTGTATTAGACGGAATGGGGCTTATTGTTCTTCACTCAGGACATTTCTCAAAAGTGTTCAAACGTCTAATGGGAACAAGCTGTGATTTGAAATGGCGTGAAGCAGATGATAAGGAACGTTTGTGGGTCGTTAATCCTTCTCATCCAATTGTTGAAGGAATTGGCGAATACATTGAGCTTCCTCAGGAAGAAATGTACGGCGAGTTCTTTGATATTCCAGCTCCTGATGAAGTGGTACTTGTAAGCTGGTTCACCGGTGGAGAAGTATTCAGAAGTGGCTGTACGTTCAAGCGTGGTAACGGTAAAATCTTTTACTTCCGTCCAGGTCATGAAACATACCCAACTTATCACAATAAAGACGTTTTAAAAGTGATTGAAAACGCGGTGAAATGGGCAGCACCATCAACAAACAAGCGCCCGGTTTTCGGAAATGCAAAGCCTTTAGAAGCGGTACCTCAACGATAATAGCAATATAAAAAAAGGAAGCTGAGCAAAGCTTTCTTTTTTTTATAGGTCTAAAAACAAATATTTTCCATAAAAATATTCTATATTGTTCGGTATTTGTTTGAAAATGTCTTTCCAACTTCCGCCTTAGGTGATATAATGCAACTAATTCAATAAACAATTTGTACTCATATAATAGCGGGAATATGGCCCGCAAGTTTCTACCAAATCACCGTAAACGATTTGACTATGAGTAAACGATGCATATCGCTATTTTATTGATCACAAATAGTCGAGGGCGTTGTTTTACTCATGTTTGAGTAAAACAACGCCCTTTTTGTATGGGATGAAAGGTAAGGTGACGAAAATGGAATTACTAAAAAATAAAATCGTTGAAGAAGGAATTGTGTTGTCTAATACTGTTTTAAAAGTGGATACGTTTTTAAATCATCAAATGGATCCATTCTTAATGCAGGAGATGGGAAAGGAGTTCGCCACTTACTTTGCGGACGCGGGCATTACAAAAGTATTAACGATTGAATCTTCCGGGATCGCCCCAGCTATTATGGCGGCACTTCACCTTGAAGTGCCAATGATTTTTGCCAGAAAACGCAAATCGTTAACGCTTCAAGACGGGCTTTTAACAGCAAAGGTATACTCGTTTACGAAGCAAGAGGAAAACGAAATATCAATTGCGGATAAATTTATTTCAGAAGACGATACGGTCCTCATCATTGATGATTTTTTAGCAAACGGTCAGGCAGCCTTTGGATTAATGGAATTGGTGAAACAAGCGAATGCCAAAGTGGCTGGAATTGGGATTGTCATTGAGAAAGCATTCCAAGATGGTGGTAAGCAGCTGCGCGAACAAGGAGTAAATGTCTACTCGCTAGCACGTGTTTCATCACTTGCAAACAATAAAGTTACATTTGCAACCGAACAAATCGAGGAGGTTGGCGTATGAATGGAAAAACGTTATCGCTAAGTTTTCAGCATGTTCTCGCGATGTACGGAGGTGCCGTTATTGTGCCCCTGATTGTCGGGGGAGCAATCGGGTTAACGTCCCTACAGCTTACGTATCTTGTGGCCATTGATTTAATGATGTGTGGTGTCGCAACTCTGCTGCAAGTAATGCGAAATAAGTTTTTTGGAATCGGGCTTCCGGTTGTATTAGGCTGTACGTTCACAGCAGTGGGACCAATGATTTCAATTGGACAGTCGTACGGCGTATCTGCCATTTACGGCTCGATCATTACAGCAGGTATTTTGGTCACGATCTTTGCTAAATTCTTTGGGAAGCTTGTGCGATTCTTTCCTCCTGTTGTGACAGGATCAGTTGTCACGATTATCGGGATCACACTTATTCCTGTTGCAATGAAAGATATGGCTGGTGGAGAAGGAGCAAGCGATTTTGGGAGTTTAAGCAATATCGGACTTGCGTTTGGCGTTCTTTTATTCATCATTTTACTGTTTCGTTTTTTCAAGGGATTTGTTCGCTCCGTTGCCATTTTGATTGGTCTAGTAGGCGGAACGATTGTAGGGGCCTTTATGGGGAAGGTTGATATTACACCTGTGAAAGAGGCGTCTTGGCTTCATCTCCCTGAAGTCTTTCATTTTGGCTTTCCGACGTTTAACGTTACGGCCATTTTAACGATGGTGCTCGTTGCCATTGTAAGCTTAGTGGAATCAACAGGCGTTTATTTTGCTTTAAGTGATATATGTGAGGAAGAAATCAACGAAGATGATTTAGCAAGAGGGTATCGTGCAGAAGGTTTAGCGATTCTCTTTGGAGGTCTGTTTAATGCTTTTCCATACACGACCTACTCACAAAACGTTGGATTACTTCAACTATCAGGCGTGAAATCACGTAAAGTTATTGCAACAGCGGGCGGTATGCTTATTGTGTTAGGCTTCTTACCGAAGCTTGCGGCAATCACTACGATCATTCCTCACCCTGTTCTTGGCGGTGCGATGGTCGCGATGTTTGGAATGGTTGTAGCGTACGGGATTAAAATGCTTAGTGAGGTCAACTTTGCCTCACAAGAAAATTTATTAATTATTGCTTGTTCTGTTGGAATGGGCTTAGGTGTAACGGTTGTTCCCGATCTATTCGCTAAGTTTCCAACCGCTCTCCAAATCCTTACGGGAAATGGAATTGTCGCTGGTAGTATTACGGCGATCGTGTTGAACTTAATTTTTAATGTTTCAGTGAGCAAAAAGAGCGAACGTGAAAAAGTTAGTGTTCTCTCATCATCTACTCAGCGTATTTCGTAAAGTACTTTCTAATTTTATATGTATGTCAAAAGCCATTTGCATTTCTTCTTGTCCAATAAGAAGAGATTCAGGTGGCTTTTTTGTGCGGCCGGTTCTATGTCACCTTTTCTTTAACATTTTCGACAGGATTTCTAAATGACTTGTCATAGGAATATGTTACATATATACGATGATTTTAAACGTATAAAAAGGGGGACGTATAAGATGGATATTCATAACCCAGCTGGTTTTTGGATTCGATTGGGGGCTGCTCTTTTAGACGGGCTCGTGATTGGAATTCCACTGAGCATTTTGTCATTCGTCATTACAGGAGATATTGATAATTCTTCTGGAGATGGGTGGATTAATCTTCTCAGTGCCTTATACGGAATTTTTCTACCTGTTTATTGGAGAGGGTACGTGGTAGGAAAGAAAGTGTGCGGCATTCGTATTGTGAAAATAGATGGTGAAGATGTAAGAATTGGTACGATGGTCATTAGGGTATTATGCGGTGCATTTATTTATGCCATTACGTTAGGGATTGCGGCCATTGTGAGCGGGATTATGGTAGGGATTCGAGAAGATAAACGGAGCATTCATGATCTAATTGCAGGCACGTATGTAACGTATAACCGACCAGGTGAATGAATGGGAAAGGAACAACCGCTTCCTTTTAGACGGCTTTAAAACGCTAGACAAAAATAAATCAGGAGAAGCCTTTACTAAAAGCTCTTTTTAGTGGGGCTTTTTTTATTAAAGAGTGCTTCAGTCTTCCTTGCTTTTTTAACGTTTCATCCCTTGTGTTTAGGTTCGCTTTGATTTATGACGCATTCAATACAATGTCAAATCGTGCAAATTGTGTAAAAATATAAGATCAAAAGATAACATTTGAAATTCTGTGCTAAGTATGTAAGAATAATGATTTCCGTCTAAACTTTAGCATGCAGATAATTGCGTAGCTGCTTGATTTATCGGATAAAAAAAAGCACACGGAAAAAACTAAACATACAACATGAATGTACGTCAAAGGAGTGAAAGGGATGACCATTACAACAAAAAATCCAACTGTTACATTTGAAGCGAAAAATGGAAAACGCGTTACGATTCGTCCAGCAATTGAACGTGACGCTCAATATATAACAGAAGCAGTAAGGGAAATCATTAATGCAGGTGAATTTATTCAAAAGGATCACCCGCGTACGCTTGAAGAAGAAATAAGCTTTATTGAAAAAGTGATCGAAGAAGGTCACATGTATGTGGTCGCGGAAGTAGAAGGAGAAATTGTCGGCATTGCACGTGTATTACGCGGAGAAATAAAAATGAAGCGCCGTACAGGCCTTTTCCGTACGTGGCTTGTCTCGAAGGCGCAAGGAATGGGCATTGGCAAGCAGTTTATGGAATATACGCTTAACTGGTGTCGTGCGAACGACCTTCATAAGCTAAGTCTTACAGTGTTTGCGTCTAACCCTGTAGCCAAAACGCTTTATGAAAAAGTGGGCTTTCAAGAAGAGGGTGTGTTCAAAGAACAGGCATTCATTAACGGTCAGTACGTAGATGAAATTTATATGTCCGTCTTTTTTTGATTCCAGATTTTGTTGATTTAAAAAGAAGAAAGATGCGTTATAATAAAGGTGCACAACAAACATACTCCTTCAAAACATAGACTTTCCCGAAAACGGGAAAGTTTTTTTATTATGTTCATTGCATAACCTCTGAAAAAATAACAAACGATATAACCATTAAATTCCTATAGCTTGAAAATAGAACAAGGATTTTCTTTTGAGGTGATGAACATGTCGAAAGTTATGTCAGTTGGAACGGCGTCTCCCCAATTTTTACTCACTCAGGATCAAACCGTTGAATTTGCACAAGAACTGTTCAGTGAAAGCTTCCGAGATATTAACCGTTTATTAACGGTGTTTTCGAATGGACAAATCAAGCAGCGAAACTTTGCAAAAGGAATGTCTTGGTTTCAAACCGATCATTCTTTTGCTGAAAAAAACGATGCGTATATTGAACAGGCTGTTCAGTTAGGCAGTCAAGCCATTGTTTCTTGCTTAACAAGTCATACATATTTAATGGAAAACGTACCTTATGAAGAAATCGAGGCAATTTTTTTCATTTCCACCTCGGGGCTTTCAACGCCTAGCATTGAGGCGAGAATCATGAATGAGCTACCTTTTTCACCTCACACTAAGCGCATACCCATTTGGGGGCTAGGCTGTGCAGGAGGAGCATCTGGCTTAGCGCGTGCACATGAATATTGCACGGCATTTCCAAAAGCAAAGGTACTCGTTTTATCCGTAGAGCTTTGCAGTCTGACCTTTCAAAGAAACGACCGCTCAAAAAGTAATTTGATTGGCACCTCCTTATTTGCAGATGGCGTGGCGTGCGCGCTCGTAGTGGGGGAGGAAGTCGATACGCGTATGTGGGGGAAATTATCGACTGTACCACGCATGGTTGATACACAATCTACTCTAATGCCGAACTCCGAGGATGTGATGGGGTGGGATGTGAAGGATGAAGGACTCTACGTTGTGTTTTCAAAAGATATTCCAACCATCATAGGTAGCTGGCTCCCGATGCAGGTTGAAAAATTTTTGAGCAAGCATTCGTTACATACGACAGATATGAAGCATTTTATTGCTCATCCTGGCGGAAAAAAAGTTCTCGATGCCTATGTCGATTCACTAGGTTTTACCGCGCAGATGATTCAGCATTCAGCAGATGTTTTACATGAACATGGAAATATGTCGTCTGCGACTGTTTTATATGTGTTAGACCGTTTTATGAGAGACGATATTCGAGAAAATGAGTATGGTTTATTAACAGCATTAGGGCCAGGCTTTAGCTCTGAACTTGTATTAATGAGGTGGGAAGCATGATTTTTTATTTGTTTTTAGTACTTGTTATTGTGCAGCGCCTTAGTGAGTTGGTCGTAGCGAAGCGAAACGAAAAGTGGATGAAGTCTAAGGGAGCGATTGAGGCAGGAAAAGAGCATTACAAATGGCTTGTTCTATTACATTGTGGTTTTTTTCTTTGTTTAATTGGTGAGGTGGACTATTTTCAACGTGATCTGTTTTCTACATGGAAATGGGTGTTAGGAGCGTTCGTTCTTACACAGCTTTTACGGTTATGGGTCATATCGTCGCTCGGGAAGTATTGGAATACCAAAATTATCGTGTTGCCGCAAGCATCGATTGAAATGAAAGGTCCGTATAAATACGTAAAGCATCCCAATTATATTATCGTCGCAGTCGAATTTATTCTCATTCCGCTTCTTTTTCAAGCTTATGCAACGCTTGTTTTATTCACACTGCTGAATTTATTTGTCCTCTCTATTCGCATTCCTGCTGAGGAAGAAGCGCTAAAAATGCACACGAATTATGAAGATGCAGTGAATGGAATGAAAAAAATCTAAAATTCTAATTGAAAATGATTATCTTTCGTGATAACATAAAGTCAATGATAAAGATTCTCACTATCAATGAGAAGAACGGGGTGACAATGATGGTCAGTTTATTTGTAGGCGGTACGATCGTTGCGTGTACGGCGGTTATGACGTACGTATTAAAAAACATTGAAAAAGTCCAAAAAGCATCTTAATATACATGTAAGTTCAAAAGGATCTAGCGGAATAGCCGTTAGATCCTTTTTTATTAGTGGTTAATAATTTTTGTACTTTTCAGTGAAAAAGCGCACATAATCAAGTAGAATAGAACTATCATCGGGATATAAAGGGGAATACGTCATGGTAGAGACAAAACATCAGCAACTTACAGGTCTTCTGACAGCGCTTTACGAACGCTTTGAACAAGAGGGAGATTATGAGAACGCACAAAAAGTTCTTCAGTTATTGAGAAAGTGGATAAAAAATCAATTTGTTATGGCTTTTTGCGGCCATTTTTCAGCAGGAAAATCAAGCATGATCAATGAGCTCGTTGGGCATTCTTTGTTGCCTGCAAGTCCGATTCCAACGAGTGCAAACCTCGTTTCCGTTCAAGGAGGAGAGGAGCATGCAACGATTCATTATACAAACGGAGAAGCTGTTCGCTATCCGGCTCCGTATGATTTTGAAAAGATTAAGCAATTTTGCAAACTAGGAGATGAAATTAGCGAGGTTCATCTTTCGGTATCCGCTAATCTACTTCCAAAAGATGTGGTGGTCATGGATACACCAGGTATTGATTCAACAGATGATGCTCACCGCATTGCGACAGAGTCTGCCCTACATCTAGCAGACGTTATTTTTTATGTGATGGATTATAATCATGTACAGTCTGAACTGAACTTTCAATTTACCAAACGTTTGAAAGAGCAAGGAAAGCGCGTGTATTTAATTATTAACCAAATTGATAAGCATCGTGATAGTGAATTAAGCTTCGCATCGTTTCAACATGCGGTTAGTTCCTCCTTTGCTAATTGGAACGTCTATCCTGACGGCATTTTTTATACGTCGATTAAAAAGCCGGAGTATCCAGGAAATCAGCTTGCTGACGTTAAACGTTTTATAAGCGGTGTTGTACAAGAACACCAAAACGGTGCAGAGAGTAGCATACGCGCAGCTCTTCATACGCTTATCGATGATCACATTCAATTCGTTGAGCGAAAGGCCGATTTGTATATTGAACAAATGACAGAAGAATTAGCAAACACGAATGATACTGCGTTAATTATTGAACGATTAAAAGCAATGGAAGAAGCAAGAAAGAGTGGCACGGAGCAAAAAGACGTGATGGAAAAAGTGTTCCGCACAGAGTCCAAAAAGATTATTGAGAATGCTAATATTATGACGTATCCCATCCGTGAGCTTGCGCGTGCTTTTGTTGAAAGTATGCAGCCAGGGTTTAAAGTAGGGCTTCTTTTTTCTAAGAAAAAAACAGAGCAAGAACGGATAGAGCGCTTGGATGCCTTCTACGCTTCTCTACAAGAGCAGGTAACCGCTCAGCTTGACTGGCACGTCAGACAGTATCTAACGGGTTGGCTTAAAAAATTTGATCTTCAAAGTAGTGATTTAAAAGACCGAGCAGAGGCCTTTTCGGTTTCGTTCTCAAAAGAAATGCTTGCACAGCTCGTTAAAACGGGAGCGGTCTTATCAGGTGATTACGTTCTTGTCTATACAAATGATGTGATGACAGAGATTCGAAAGCAAGCAGAGCGTGAGAGTACAGCCTTTTTAACAGATGCGCTTGTAAAATGGTCGTCTAACGAAGAAGAACGTTTAGCGAGTGAGCGTACAGAGCTGCAGGCAAAAGGAGAGTATGAAAGAGCCAGTCAACTGCTAGAACAACAGCGAAAAGAGTTGCGTGAAGCAGAGCAGGCGCTCGGTAACCTAATGAAAGAGCATCCGAAAGCGCCATCTGATGAGCGAATTCATCAGATGATTCAAGAGCAGTTTCAGTGGGCTTCTGCCGAACAGCAGGAGCAGGTTCAAGCGGTCGATATAAGTGGGGAAACGTTTGAAGTGAGCGAAGCGCCCATCACAGTTAGTACGACTGAACGTACCGTTGAACAAACGATACTTGCGCTTGATCAAGCAATTGAAGTAACGGGTGTTTTAGAACAACTTTCTTCGATTCAAAAGCAAATGAAAAAGCGGAAGGAAAACTTGCAAAATCAGTCCTTTACAGTCGCTTTATTCGGTGCTTTTAGTGCTGGTAAATCATCGTTTGCAAATGCGTTAATCGGAGAGTCTGTGCTTCCTGTATCGCCAAATCCAACGACGGCGACAATTAATAAAATTGTCCCCCCAACACCTGATCATCCGCACCAAACCGTTCAGGTAACGTTAAAAACGGAAGCGGCTTTGTTAACAGAGCTAAAGCTGTCTCTACGCTTTTTCCAATATGACGTCTCAACGATGGAAGAGGCGCTAAAAGCTATAGCAGAAGTTGAAAGAACAAATCCAAACGTCGATGCGAAGAAAAAACTACATTTGTCGTTCCTTCAAGCGGTTCAAAAGGGATACAAAGCGGTTTCCGCTCACCTTGGAAAGAGTCTTCAGATTACGTTAGCCGAATTCGGTGACTATGTGGCCAAAGAATATAAAGCGTGCTTCGTAGAGATGATTGAGCTGTTTTATGACTGTGCGATTACTCAAAAAGGAATCACCCTTGTGGATACACCAGGGGCGGATTCAATTAATGCGAGGCATACAGGGGTAGCGTTTAACTACATTAAGAGCGCAGATGCTGTATTATTTGTTACGTATTACAATCATGCATTCTCGAAAGCTGACCGGGAATTTTTAATTCAGCTAGGTCGTGTGAAGGATCTGTTCTCACTCGATAAAATGTTTTTCTTAATTAACGCCGCAGACCTTGCGTCTTCAAAAGAAGAATTAAATACGGTTATCCGCTATGTGCACGATCAGCTGACGCAATACGGTATTCGTTTCCCACGTCTTTTTCCAATCTCAAGCTTAGAAGCTCTTCAAGACGAGATGAACCCTAAGTTTGTTGACTTTAAGCAACGTTTTTATCATTTTATCGAAAATGAACTGCGCGAAATTGTCATGAAAGCAGCATACGAGGACATGAAGACCGCTCATGATATGATACATGAAATTGAAGAGCTACAAACAGCTGCACAGCGAGATGAAAAAGGATACTTACAACACCTTTCTCAAAAAGAAGAGCAGTCGCTTCTTAACTTAGAGGAAGTACGTCTAGAAATAAAAGAAGACGTCATTCACCAGGAAATTAAAGAGCTTTTATATTATGTGAATCAACGCGTATTCTTGCGTTATTCAGATTTCTTTAGAGAATCCTTTAACCCAGCTACGATTAAAGAAGAGAAAGGAAAAATTAAAGAGCAGCTTGCCCGTAACTTACGTGAGCTACTTGAAGCGATGTCGTTTGATACGATGCAGGAGCTTCGTGCCACAACGCTTCGAATGGAACAATTTTTAACTAAAAAAGCATTTGATCGACATCGTGTTTTTCTGCAACAGGTGGAGAGTAGCGGAATGCCGCTTCAACCAGAGGGATTAACGATCACATCGTTTCCAGCGTTTGAATTTTCACCACCAATTACTGATGACGATATAGCATTATTTGAACCATCTCTTCAATTATATAAAAACAGCAAGCGCTTTTTTGCAAAAAATGAAAAAGAGAAAATGAAGACGGCGATTCAAGAAAAAGCAGAGCCGCTGCTAAAAACGTATCTTCAACAAGAAGAGCAAGTGTTTGCGAAAGATTATATTCAAACGTGGCATACGTATAGTGATGCGTACTTTAGCGAGATGCGTGAGGAGCTTATACAGTACTTTGATGGGTTACGCAACATTGTTAGACAGCCAATCGATCAAGATCATTTAAAAAAGTGGAAGCAGGATTTGCTACAGCTTCTGCAATAGTTTGTGAAAGGACACGTATGAAAAAGACCATCATAACGAAGCTTCGACAGTTAGAAAAGGAACACAGCGTTACAATTTTATATGCATGTGAAGCAGGCAGTCGGGCATATGGCCTTCAAACAAATGAGAGTGATTATGACGTGCGCTTTATTTTTAAATACGAAACGAGCGAGTACTTGAAGCTGCGCCGACCAGCAGAAGTGCTCACACATCATGAAGGATTAGTGGAGTATCACGGTTGGGATTTATACAAAGCGATGGAGCTGTTAAATAAATCGAATCCATCTCTTTATGAGTGGCTCTTTTCAAGCGAGGTGTACATCGAAAATACGTCTTTTGCTATGACGATACGAGAGCTTATTCAAAATAATTACTCATTAAAATCGCTCGGGTATCATTATCTGCAGCTACTACGTACGAACATGAAAAAACGAGTGAAAGAACCTTCGTATAAACATACGAAGATTCTTCTTCATATCGTGAGGTCTTATTCCTATCTTCATTATATGAAGACATATAAGCAGCTTCCGCTCGTAGCGTTTTCTAGAGGGATTTCAATGCTAACCTTAAATAAGGAACAACAAGAAGCGGTGGATGAACTACAGAGCTGTAAAAAAACAGGTCGACCAGTTCGTCAGTCAACGTATGAATGCTTACATGAACGAATCCATTCCCAAATGGAGAATCTACAGATGATTGTAGAGGAGCTTCCAGAAGGAAAACGTATGCGTAGTGACATTGATCTACTCTTATTAAATCAGCACAAATCAATGTAAAAGTCGGGGATTTCCCTGAGAGGAGTGGTAAAGATGCATTCTTTTATTTTAGAGCCAAGTAAAGTTAAATCTGCTTTATCAGATCCATCTGTGCGCGTAGTGGACTGTCGTTTTGATTTAGGAAATCATTCAATGGGAGCTCATGTTTACAAGGAAGCGCATATCCCTGGCGCTGTGTATGCGCATTTAGAAGAAGTATTATCTTCGCCCGTTCTTGAACATGGTGGGAGACATCCACTTCCTAGTGTGGACGATTTCGTGTCGTATTTAGAAGCCCAGGGAATTACAAATGATACGAAGGTTATTGCGTATGATGATCAAGGTGGAGCGATGGCCTCACGGTTTTTCTGGCTTATGAAATATGTGGGGCATCAGGAGGCGTATATGCTGAATGGAGGATTTCAAGCTTGGAAAGAAGCGGGATATGACGTAACAAAAGACGTCACATCGTATCCAAAAGCATCCTACACACCAACGGTTCAGGATCATCTGAAAGTGGATATGGAGGAGCTGAAAAATAAACTATTGACCGAAGACGTACTCGTCATTGATTCACGTGAGGAAAGGCGCTACAAAGGATTAGAAGAGCCAATCGATGCAAAAGCAGGCCATATTCCAGGTGCGCGGAATAAGTTTTGGAAAGGCATTTTAAAAAGTGAGCAACGCTGGGCAAGCTCGGAAGAATTGCAGGCGCATTTTTCTGATATCGACCGAACAAAAGAAATCATTGTCTACTGCGGGTCAGGTGTGACTGCTTGTCCGAACATTGTTGCTCTTTTAGAAGCAGGGTTTACGAACGTGAAGCTCTATCCGGGTAGCTGGAGCGATTGGATTACATATGAAGGAAACCTAATTGATACCGACCTTAGCTAATTTTACAAAACATACTTATCGCTTCTTAACTCATACTAACAGTGTACTCAAAAAAGAGTGCAAGTTGAAGGAGGAGATTGCGATGGGTAGAACAAAAAAAGCAAATGCAAATGCACAAAGTAAAAACAATGAAAAATTGAATCAGTACAAAAATGAGTTTGCATCTGAACACAGCGCACATAATCCCCAACAGCTAGAAAACAAAAAGAACCAATATAATCAAGAATTTGGTTCAGAAGCTCACGTCTCAAAGGCGAAAAAAGCGTCAAAGACAAAGGGAAAAACGCAGTACCAGTATACGCAGGAATTTGGTTCTGCTTTTGACACCAATCAAGTGAGCAGTAAAAAAGCATCGAAGCAGCAAAGCAATAGCAAGTACGGCCAAGAGTTTGGTACGTATGCGGATGTAGAAGCTGCGAAACTAAATAATCAAACTCAAAAGAAGAAGAAAAAACGCTAACATCGTCTTAGTCGCTTCTTTTGATCCAACGATGGCTCTAGCATATGCTAGAGCCATCGTTATATCTGGGCTGTTGTCAGCGATTCCAAGCAAGTTGGTTTGTAAAAAAGGGTTATAAGAGGCATCTGTTCGCCTTCAAACAGATACAAACTAGAAAGAGGTGAGGATAGTGAACAATGGAATATTAATTGGATTATCGTCCATCACGATCGCTCAGTTATTAAAAATACCTATTAAGAAGCAGCAAACCGGCAAATGGATTTGGTCAGAAGCGATTGCCACAGGAGGAATGCCAAGCTCACACTCAGCAGGTGTTTCTTCACTAGCGACTTACACCGCGCTAAAAAAAGGTGTATCTTCCATTGAGTTTGCGCTAGCGACGATTTTTGGTTCAATTGTCATGTATGACGCACAAGGAATCAGAAGGCAAACGGGAGAGATTACGATCAAAGTGAACACCCTCGACGAAGAAATTGAACGGCTAGCAGGAGAGCCAGATCACGGTGTTCATGACCTAACAGAGCAACGATTAAAGGAAATGCTGGGCCATCAGCCAGCAGAGGTATTAGCAGGCGCTTTGCTTGGAATTGGGATTGGCGCACTCGGTTATTTTTTAGAAGATTAGTCGTAGCCAAATGTCGAAATATGCGCTAAGATAAAGAAGGAATGCTCAAAAAAGGATGGGTCGACACGGTGAAAGCGATACGAACAATTGAAGAGTATCTTCTTTATCTTGAAGAAAAAGGCTTTCATTTAAAAGAAGACGCTAGAGGCTTTATTGCATTTGGTCAGCAGTATGCTGGAGCTTCTGAAGAAGTGGTCATCTATGCGATTGAGTGGACACTTAAAATGCAAAGAGAATTTGACGGTAGCTTCTTTATGTCTCTCGTTGAAAGCTTAACAGCAGAAAAGATTCAAACACGTAGACAGGCAACAATGTTTTTCGAGCAAAAAGGTATGATATGAATCTGTACCATTGAATGGTGCAGTAAAGTAGGGAGCCCACTTTTTTTGAGTGGGCTTTTCAATGATTTTTTTACTCGGCTCTTTCTTTACTTTTTTGTACAGCTAATCGTGCGAGCTCATCTGCTACGGAATTTTGGCTACTCGGAATCCATTTCATAAAAAATAAATCAAATTCTTTTGACAGAGCTAAAGCACGCTCAAGAAAGGGTTTAAAAGTAGCATTTTTTACATATTCCTTCTCAATGGCTCGGTCTACAAGCTGTGAATCGGTTCGAAATGATACCGTACGATAGCCTTCCTCTAAACAAATTTCTAGCGCCTTTACAAGGGCATGGTATTCTGCCTCGTGATTCGACATGATTCCGAGGGGAATCGAAAATTTCTTCGCTCCTCCGTCTCCCTTAATGAAGATGCCGATTCCAGATGGTCCAGGGTTTCCAGCGCTAGCACCATCAATATATACTTCAATCATTTTTGTTCCTCCTCTAAATTACCTTGTTACCATTATACAAAATGAACAGGAAAAACGCAGGAAACAAAGAATATATTATCAATCCCTCAGCGATGGTGAGACAAGATCGGTTAAAGTAGTAAAAAAAACGTATAATAAGTGTCATAGCAATTGTTGCTTCTACGTATATTTCAAAAAACTTGCTTGAATATTTAACTAGTGGTAAGATAATGCAACATGTGACAAAGAGCGAAGATGAGCGTGCTGGACATGACGTATTGCAACAGCGAGTAATTCATTGACTAAATGGAGGAAACGAGATGCAATTTCAAATTATTTGGCACTACCAGCCTCCAAAGGGAAAGAGTTGTTCTTTTACTTCGGAATGGCTAGAAGCAAATGCTGCTCTATTGTTAGCTACTGACCTTGAGCGAACCGGAAGAGTGAAAGAGCTTCAATTTGTGGATGAGCAGCAGCAAAGCTGGACGTTAAAAGAAGCAAAAAAACTTTTAAAAGAAGTAGAAACAGAGCCACATGATATTATCGCGTATTTTGACGGTGGATATAATAAGACGGAGAAGCTTGCAGCATTAGGAATTGTGGTTTACTACAAGAAAAATGGCAAGCATTTTCGTATTCGACAAAACGAATTGCTTCAGGAAATCACATCAAATAACGAAGCAGAGTATGCAGCCTTTTTGTATGTTGTCGATCAATTGGAGCTTTTAGGTGCTCATCACTTAAAAGTCGTCTTTCGCGGAGATTCGCAGGTCGTACTTAATCAGCTTTCGGGGGAATGGCCGTGCTTTGAGGACCAATTCAACCGCTATTTAGATCGAATCGAAGAAAAACTGCAAAAACTAGGAATTTCTCCTGTTTATGAGGCCATCTCGCGCAAGCAAAACCAAGAAGCAGATCAATTGGCTACACAGGCTCTTCAAGGAATTGACATTTCCAGTCACGCAGAACGTTAAACTTTTTAAGAGAATAATGCAGGAGATGAACAAGGTGAATCGAAAACAACTATTGCAAGAAGTAACAGAACTCCTCGATTATTACTGCGAGGATTGCTTCGTGAAAAAAACGTTTAATAAAGAAAAAGGAAAAAACTATGCGCAGTCATTTTGCATTAATCAATGTACGATCGGTGAAAAGATTAAAGAATATGGCGAAATGCTCGTTAAAAAATGAACGCATTGAAAAGAAAAAGACCTGTCTCTTGCTTTCAACAGTACGTAATATGCTGTAGAAGAAGAGGGGGTCTTTTTCAGGTTTCGTCTTATTTTTTGGCTTGTGTTAGCTGCGTTTCACATTGTGATAAAAGCTGTTCACATTGCTGAAGAAATTCTGTATCAACACCTGTTGCTTGGTTTTGCGCAGCAGTAAGCTGTTGCTTTGCTTGGCTAAGCGCTTCAGTTGCTGATTGCAATTGTTCTTCATCCATGCTCATCGTTGCAGCGCCAATCATTTTTTGAGCTGATTTGATTGATACTTGGGCCTGCTGTAATTCATTATAGCCCGTTGTAACATCTTGATTTGGAAGTCTGTCCATTTTTCCACCTCCTATCTTTTAGAGTGGTTTTCTTTTAGGAATCTATACGCGAATGTATGGAGTAAAATAAAAAAGAAGCCCACTATAAATAGTGAGCTTCCTATATGTGTGTATCGTTAATCATACGATTTTGTGATTAAAGTTTTACTACGTTAGCAGCTTGAGGGCCACGGTTTCCTTCAACGATTTCAAAAGAAACTTCTTGACCTTCTTCTAAAGATTTGTAACCGTCGCCTTCGATAGCTGTGAAGTGAACGAATACATCGTCTCCGCCTTCAACTTCGATAAAACCAAAACCTTTTTCATTGTTGAACCATTTTACTTTACCGTTTTGCATAATACTTAATCCTCCTATTACCTTGTAGACAAGCGCTACTGGAAACTTTTTAACCACTTACTAAAAAAGGAAATTTAACAAATCTCCACATATATTTTGGTAAATGATTGTCTTAAATATACAATAACGGTCAATAGTAGTCAAGATACCTTCCGTATTTATATATTAAATATTAAAAATAATAAGTTAAGTAAGCGCTCTATTGGAGATGTGATACTTACGCTTTTCCATCTTTTATAGTAAAATAAAAAGAAAATGATGAGATCCATAAGGGGCTGTTCATAATGTATCGAACTTCGATTAATGATCAAGAAATTATCGTGCTCTTTTCGTCACCGTATGTTTCCTTATCACCTGACACCACGAAGCATGTGTACGAGCGGGTATTGTCACTAGGTGAAAAACTGTTTCAATTTCAGGATGGACAAAGCTTTACCATTGGTGATCCTAAAGGTTTGATCGTAGCGCAAGTGAAGAAGCGAGATTTAACAACCGTTTATGTTGAACACGTCATTACCAAACAATTTATGTACAATGAACAAGGGGAAAGCAACCAAATAATGTGAGAAGAACCTAAGATGATTTCGTCTTAGGTTTTTTTGTCGGAAAACAATTTGATGAAGAAAAGGAATAGTAGAAGAACGACTGCACAAACTAACAGCAGGGCTTTTGACAGAAAAAAGTAAGGAAAAGAAACGAACGTTTCTGTGAGGCGGAGGATCATATGGAAGAAAAGAAAAATCTTGATTTATTTGCGCTAGCATCTGTTCCGCTGATCATGACACTTGGAAATTCTATGCTTATCCCAGTATTACCTGTCATTGAAAAGACGCTTAACATCAGCTCTTTTCAAGTGTCTATGATTATTACGGTGTATTCAATTGTGGCAATCCTGCTCATTCCGATTGCAGGTTATTTATCGGATCGATTTGGCCGAAAAAAAGTAATCATTCCAAGTTTATTGTTGGCTGCGATCGGAGGCGCCATAACGGGATTTGCTTCTTGGAAAATGGAGAACCCGTATCTTTTTATTTTAGTTGGGCGTGTGATTCAAGGCATCGGATCCGCAGGAGCTATGCCTGTTGTTATTCCCTGTGTAGGAGACTTGTTCAAAAATGAAGATGAAGTGACAAAAGGGTTAGGACTTATCGAGACGGCAAATACGTTTGGGAAAGTGTTAAGTCCTATTTTAGGCGCTTTTCTAGCTTCATTTATTTGGTTCCTTCCTTTTTGGTTTATTCCTCTCTTGTGTGCGATTTCAATTGTACTTGTGTTATTTTTCGTCAAAACACCGAAGAAAAAAGATCAAGAAGTACAAGAGTTTGGAGAATTTGCTCGCAATGTAAAAGCGACGTTGAAAAAAAACCTTCGCTGGCTTCTCGCCATCTTCCTATTAGGTGGCATCATCATGTTTGTCCTTTTTGGTATTTTATTTTACTTATCAACAATATTAGAGGAGCGTCATGGAATTTATGGTACGAAAAAAGGATTAGTCATGGCGATCCCGCTTCTAGCTCTATCGATTTCGTCTTTTGTAGCAGGCAAAAAGTTAGGAGAAAACAAACAAGTAATGAAATGGACTATTTTTGTTGGTTTTCTTTTATTAGCTGGAGCATTTATCTTCCTATTTTTCAATATGTCCCTCGTGTTCCTTTTATCTGCTTTAGTAGTAGGGGGAGTTGGAATTGGCGCTGCATTGCCTAGCTTGGATGCTCTTATAACAGAAGGAATTGAGAAGGAAGAGAGAGGAACCATTACGTCTCTCTACAGTTCCATGCGATTTGTGGGTGTTGCAGCTGGTCCACCTGTATATGCGCTCCTCATTAAAATGTCAGATCAAGCTGTATTCCACACGTCTATATATAGTAGCTTAGTTGGTGTTATTGTCGTGTGGTTTGCTGTAAAACCTGATAAGGAAACGAAAAAGGTTGCACCAAAAGTAAAAAAAGCACCTGTTTGAGTAGTGAATGATCTACCGATAAAATCCATGTCGTCATGACATGGATTTTTTTGTGAAATAAAATTAAAATCACCGAGTTGGATTACCTTTATTTTTATGTGGAAAGTTTTGTGTTTTTTGTCTATGATAGAGGTCAGCTACTTAGTGGCAAAGACTCGTTTGAAAAGAGGGAGTCTCGTGAAAATGAAGATAGAGGAAAGATAGAGGTGGAGGATGGATATAGTTAAAATTCGTACGTGGATCAAGGAGAATAAATTTTTACCTGCGCTACAGGAAATATATGAAGAAATTCGATCCATACAGCAACAAAAGTCAGTCTCATTTTTAAAACAACGATTATCATCACTTCAATCGGTAGATGATTTTTACTATATATTACGATTGCTTGATCAAGGTCATATGTATCATTACACAGGTTTCATTGCCCGTTACGCGCATCGGCGCTTCAATACGCTTCGGACTCTTGTATGGGTATGCGACGAATGGGTTGATGAAGGAAAAGCATTAGATGCCATGGAAAGTCTTGAAGAAGCGCTTCAAACAAAAGAGTACTCTTTATCTGATGGAGAAAGGGCACGCTTTACGATCGTTCGTGCACTCCTTGAAATGCGTCGGTACGACGAGGCGCTGCTTCTCATGCAGGTAATTGAGAAAGAGAAAACTGGCCCTGTCTTTGATAAATGGGGTTATTTTTATTTACAGCTCGGAGAAGTAGACAAAGCGGAAGCCGCGTTAAAACAAGGGATGGATGAGCGCACAAGAGGATATATGTGCAGGCTCTTACTAATCGATTTAAAGGCTGCGGCAGGACAGGCGGAAGAAGCGCTGCAGCTTGCGGAAGAAGGGGAGGACCTTTTTCCTGATATCCCGTCTTTCTCTTTGGAGCGAGTAAGAAGGTTAAGAGGAGCAAAGCGATTTGCTGATCTTCCTAAAGCCATCGACCGAGTCGAGGCGCTTCTTCCTTTTCACGTTTATAAGGGATACGTCGCACATTTACGAGTCGAGGCCCTGTACCGCTTAAATAAAATAGAGGAGGCTTGCCAGTTTTTAGCACAAACAGAACGTTTGCAAAAATCTCCGTATAGAAGGTTGACCAATCATCCAATAGGCAATTCACACATCTTACCTATTAAACCAGTCGTTCAACAGCATAATTATTGTGTACCCGCTAGTATGGAGATGATGCTCACGCTTTTTGGCGCCCGAAAATCTCAGGTGGAAATTGCGTCTACGATCTTTGATGTCACAGGATCCAAGCTTTCGACGACGGCTGCATATCTGCGCTCGTTAGGGTTTTCCACACGCTTTTTTGTTGGATCTGTGGATCGTTTGAAAAAGTTGCTCGATATGAACATACCGATATTAATTTCGATTGATATGGAGCATACGGCACACGTTCAGGTTGTGTTCGGCTATGACGATACGCTTGCTGTTCTACATGTCCAAGATCCGAATAACTTAGAGCCTAACTTAGTGTCTTACGAAGAGTTTCAAGAAACATATGCCAATACGTATTATATGTGTTTGGTGTTTGCTCCGAGCGATAGCAAATCGCTCAACGCTCTGCCACAAAGTGAGAACGTGTATTTCGAACAAATGTATGAGTTTGCTGAAAAAATGGAGGAGGATGCGAGCAGGCATCTCCATGAATTTGTTGCTTTTTTACAGAATCATCAGGACATCCTCTATACCCCTCTGTACGTAGTGAAGCATTTTCATTTACCGGAACAGAAGGACTTTATTCTAGAGTGTGCGGAGCGCTTAAAGGAAAGTGCGAGTCATCACAAAGATATTCAGCTACAAATCGCTTACAGCCTCGTACAGTTAAATGAGCTAGATGAGGCCAACAATTGGCTAACGAAAGTAACAAAGAAACGCCAAAGCCCGATGTACAACTATTTAAAAGGGCGTATTGCTTTTCAGTATGATCGGTATGATGAGGCCATTCATTACTTCAGACGTTCTTTAGAAGGAGATTGGGATCAGCCATACGTTTGGAGTTATATGGCGCTAAGTTCGCTCTATGAAGACGAGGGAGAAAGAGCGCTTCATTACTCTGAAATTGCAGTTATGACGGGACATGAGGAAGTATTTGTACATATGAACCATGCCCTCATTTTGCGGGAACAAGAACGTGTGGAAGAAGCCCGCATGATGCTTGATCAGCTCATTCGACATCATCAAACGGATCCTTATCTTTGGTATGAACGTGCAAAATGCGATGAGATCCTCGGAAAGAATGCAAAAGCCATTCGTGGATATTGCACAGCAAAAGCGCTCGATAGCACGATTGTTCCAATTTATGAGTCCCTAGTAGAGCTATACGAACAGGCGGGGAAAATGAAGCTTGTCGAGCCCCTTTTAAAAGAAGGAATTCAAAACGTGCTTGAACCTGACTCCCTTTATTTAAGGCTAGGTGATTTTTATCACGATCAAGAACATTATCAAAAGGCATTGGCGATGTATCAGGAATGCCTAGATCGAAATTCAGAGGAAGTGTTCGCTCACATTGGAAGTGCGCATGTATTTATTCGTCAACAGCAATATGATCAAGCCTTTGCTTATTTACAGTCACTAGAGAGTCAATTCTCAGACAGAAGCGACTTTTTAATTAACGCTGGTCAGCTGTTGTTTGCAGAGGGAATGGAGTTGAAGAAGGATCATTCACTATTGATGCGTGCGTTGGATTTATTCGAGGCAGGTCTTCTTCACATGACGTATAAGGAAGAAACGGCACTAGAACTGTATGTCCAAGCGCTTGATAGCACGACGTTTCTTCAGCGTGGATACGAATTTGTCGGAAAGCTAAAAGAAATCAAAAACGGAAGCGACATGTATGATTATTACGCAGCCTTGTTTGCTGAAAAAATGGGGAACGTACAGGAGGCCATTGCCACATATGAGCTGATTTTTGAACAAGTACCTAAAGCGCTGTCTAGACTTGGAGAACTTTATAAGGGATTAGGCGCTCTAAACAAAGCAAAAAGCTATTATGAACGGAGCATGCAAGTAGAGGAAGCAAGTGCTGAGGACTACTTGTCCCTAGCAGAAATCGCATTCTTTGAGGAAGATAAGAAAGCAGAGCGCTACTACTTGCTACAAGCTTTTGATCAAAATCCAATGGATGTCAATATGGCAGCACTTGCCGCTCTGTCCACGACTAATGAGGATTATGAACAGCTCATACAGTTGCTACAAAATATTCACGGAAAGGTTTTGGAAGAATGGCGTTTGGATAGCTTGGCTTATGTTTATGAAGCGGTTGGTAAAGATGAACAGGCAACAGTAGCTCTAAGGAGCGCGTTGAAGTTAAATGAAAATCATCTAGAACTTCAAAAGCATTATGCAGCGCATGTCTTGAAGACTAATCCAACGGAGACATTAAAACGAATGAGACGCTTGATTGAACAAAACCCTCATCGAGAGGATTTTTATTCTTTATTTGTCATGGCTGCCGACAGCTTAAACGAGACGATGGAAATACCAAAATGGTTCAAAGGTATGTCTTTTACAGACGAAGAGCAGAGCATGGCGAGCGTGTATACAGCGATGGCGGTGGGAGAAAATGAAGAAGCTTCCGAACAGAATACGAGTTCCTTTTTAACTCGTGCTTTTGCAAAAATCAAAGGGAAATCTCGTCGGTTGATGAGGCTCGGTTTGCAAATTGATTTGTATGAAAAAGCGATGAAGCTACACCCTGATAACGAGCTCGCATATGAACAGCTGGCACATTTATATGAAAAAGTGGAGCTCGTAAAGGACGCAGTAAAAGTATTGAAAAAAGGCTTGAATCATTCATTTAGTCTGTCGCTAGCTGATCAGCTTCTTATTCTGCATTTAACGTATTCACAGGAGTTAGATCCTCATGAAGCCATTCCTTTTGCTGAGCAGATGATGCAGGAAGCACCAGACGAAGAGGAAATTTGGGTGAAAAAAGCCTTTTTATTAGAGATGATGTCCTATGATCAAGAAGCCGAGCAGTTATTTCTGCGTGCAATCGAGAAAAACCCTTATACTCGAAACGTACATCAGGGACTTGGCGCTCTTTATCATAAAATGGGACGGTATACAGATGCGGTTCGAGTATTAGAAGAGGGAACAAACATTCATTCCTCGCTTACGCTACAAAATGAGCTAAGTCGCGCCTACTATGCCACTCATCAAGTAGACAAAGCGCTCGCATTAACAGAGAACGTATTGCGTGCAGATGAATCGTTTTTAGAAGCAAGGTACAATCAGGCATGTTATTTAACAACGCTACATCGTTATGAAGAGGCGAATGAGCAGCTACAACGTGTCCTAAAAGAAGATGAGAGTGGCTTTTTTAAGGAGCAGGCGCTTATAGACGAAGATCTAGAGCCGCTTCGATTGCAGGGGTTGTTAAAAGCTTAAAATGTTCCTCTTTTTTCCACTTATAGGTATATTCTTTGGGTAATAGGAAGAAAACGTATATACTAGGTGTAAGGGGTCAAGTTAAAAGAGGTGTTTAAGATGGAAAAAGGCTGGACGATTTATGTAGCAAAAGAAGATTGTGAGCCTTGGTATTTTTTAAGCGATTGGCAAGATCAAATTACAAGCGAGCTTTCCTTTGATGAAAAAGAAGCAGCTCTTGCCCGCTACGTAGAACTTGTAAATGAGTACAAAGCACAATATCCGGAATCAAAGCATAAGAACTATTCTCTATATAGCTTTTGGAATAAGGATGAAGAAGTCTATTGCGAGGCCTGTGAGGACTATTTGCAAGTCTTCCACAGTATTCGCCTGCAGTATGACGGGGAACTATATGATGTTCAAGGTGATGATCAGGCTCTTCAGTACATCATGCAATCAGTAAAAAACTAATCGGTTAAAAAACCAACCAAAAAGACGAAGTTCGAACAATTTGTTCGGGCTTCGTTTTTTTTTAGCGGATTTCATTCTTTGAAAGAAGTCCAATTTACGCAAAAAATGAAGAATTCGTCAATAACCAATATTTTTTTTATTTTCTGACATCTAATTGCAATCTCGAATCATATGATCTATAATTTTAAGAAAATTTAAAAAAGTATAAAAGAAAAAATCAGGGGGACAGCAGAATGAAATTGTACGTTTCTGTCGACATGGAAGGAATTACAGGACTTGTTGATGCATCGCACGTCGATTCTTCTAGACACAATTATGAACGTGGGCGACTGATTATGACGAATGAAACCAATGCCGTGGTAAATACCGCCTTTGCGTCTGGATGCGAGGAAATTGTGGTGAATGACAGCCATTCAAAAATGAACAACTTGCTTATTGAACATCTACACCCGGATACGCAGTTAATTACAGGTGATGTAAAACCATTCTCTATGGTTCAAGGATTAGATGACAGCTTTAAAGGAGCGATGTTTCTTGGCTATCACGCTCGTGCTTCCGTTCCAGGAGTAATGACACATAGCATGATTTTTGGCGTTCGCCGTATGTACATAAATGAGGTTGAAGTAGGAGAATTAGGATTCAATGCATACGTAGCAGGTTACTATGGAGTACCTGTTTTACTCGTTGCAGGTGATGATCAAGCGGCTGCTGAAGCAGAGGCGCTTATCCCGAATGTAACGACAGCGGTAGTTAAAGAAGCGATTTCGCGTTCGGCGTCCAAGAGCTTAACACCCGCAAAAGCGGCAGAGCTGCTAAAGGCGAAGACAGAAGAAGCGCTAAAAAAAGAAGTGAAACCACTCGTTCCTCCTGAAAAACCGGTTCTTCGAATTGAATTTGCCAATTATGGACAAGCCGAATGGGCTCACTTAATGCCTAAAACAGAAATTGAAAAAGGAACAACGATTGTACGTTATGAAGCTGATAACATACTAGAAGCTTATCAAGCGATGCTCGTCATGACTGAGCTTGCAATGCGAACAACATTCTGTTAAGAAAGTGTGATGACAATGGGAAAATATATAGTTAAGCGATTTGTCGCGATGATTGCTACGCTGTGGATTATTACCACACTTACGTTCTTTCTCATGCATATGATTCCAGGTTCACCATTTAACCAAGAGCGTAACACAAGCGACGTCGTTCAAAAGAACTTAGAGGCACATTATCATTTAGATCAACCGCTCTACACGCAGTATTTTCTTTACCTGAAATCGATCGCCACGTTCGATTTTGGTCCTTCAATTAAACAACCAGATTCAACGGTAAATGACTTGCTATCACGCGGTTTTCCAGTATCACTCGAACTTGGAACCGTAACGCTTATTGTTGCTATTATCTCCGGAATTATTTTAGGAATTATCGCCGCCTTATTTCACAACGGAATTGTCGATTATGTCGCTATGACCCTAGCTGTTTTAGGAATTTCCATCCCAAACTTTGTCATGGCTCCCCTGCTCATTCAGCAGCTTGCTGTTAACTGGGAGATTCTACCTGGTGCCATGTGGACAAGCTGGAAGCATATGATTTTGCCAACTGTGGCACTAGCTACAGGACCGATGGCGATCATTGCACGCCTGACTAGGTCTAGCATGCTTGAGGTTCTCACGCAGGATTATATCCGAACAGCAACAGCGAAAGGGCTTACGCCGTTTAAAATTGTTGTAAAACATGCGCTCAGAAATGCGTTGTTACCTGTTGTGACGATCATCGGAGCGCTAGCTGCAGGTATTTTAACAGGAAGCTTTGTCATTGAAAAGATCTTCGCTATTCCTGGGATGGGGAAATATTTCGTCCAGAGTATTAACGATCGTGACTACCCGGTAATCATGGGTACGACCGTATTTTATAGTGCATTTTTAATTTTTATGCTCTTTGTGGTTGATTTAGCTTATGGGTTTTTAGATCCTCGAATTAAGCTTCATAAGAAGGAGGGGTAAGAGATGGGACTTCCTACACAACAAGACCCGAATACGGTTTTAGATGAATGGTTTGTACCAAAGAAAAAAGATGCAAATGAAGCAGAAGCAGTAGTAAGACCAAGTCTTTCCTATTGGCAGGATGCTTGGCGAAGGCTGCGCAAAAATAAGTTGGCGATGACGGGGCTTGTAATGCTAATTGTTCTCATTATCATGGCTATTATTGGTCCCATCATTTCTCCTCATAGCGTGACAAAGCAGACGTTGACAGATCAAAACTTAGCGCCGTCCTCTACGCACTGGTTTGGAACCGATGATATGGGCCGAGATGTGTTCACACGAACATGGTATGGAGCTAGAATCTCGCTGTTTGTTGGATTTATGGCGGCCTTAATTGACTTTATTATTGGTGTGTTGTACGGAGGGATTTCGGGATACAAAGGTGGGAGAACCGATAACATCATGATGCGTATCGTAGAGGTGCTATATGGTCTACCGTACCTTCTTGTCGTTATTCTTCTAATGGTTGTCATGGGACCAGGGATGGGAACGATCATTGTGGCTCTTACTGTTACGGGATGGGTAGGAATGGCGCGAATTGTTCGTGGACAGGTGCTTCAAATTAAAAACTATGAATTTGTGCTAGCATCCCAGACGTTTGGAACGAAGGTATTTCGAATTATCCGTAAAAACTTACTGCCTAACACAATGGGCGCGATTATCGTTCAAATGACGTTGACTGTTCCTTCTGCCATTTTTGCTGAAGCCTTCCTAAGCTTTTTAGGTCTTGGCATTCAGGCTCCATATGCGAGCTGGGGAGTAATGGCAAGTGACGGAGTAACAAGTATTTTAGCTGGCTACTGGTGGCGTTTGTTTTTCCCAGCTTTCTTTATTTCGATCACGATGTATGCATTTAACGTACTCGGAGATGGACTTCAAGACGCATTAGATCCGAAGTTAAGGAGGTAAAGCATGGAAAAGGTACTTGAAATAAAAAACTTACACGTCTCTTTTGATACATACGGGGGCACCGTAAAAGCAGTACGAGGAGTCGAATTTGATCTCCATAAGGGCGAGACAATTGCGATTGTAGGGGAATCAGGATGTGGAAAAAGTGTTACCTCTCAAAGTATTATGCGCCTTATTCCGAAAGCAACGGGACGTATTGCAGACGGCTCTATTTTATTCAAAGGGAACGATTTAACGAAATTAAAAGAGTCAGAGATGCGTAAAATCAGAGGATCAGAGATCTCAATGATTTTCCAAGATCCAATGACCGCTCTGAATCCAACGATTACAGTTGGGGAGCAAATTACAGAAGGAATTATGCAACATACGAAAGCAACGAAGCAACAAGCAAAACAAAAGGCAGTTGAAATGCTAGAGCTAGTAGGAATTTCAAGTCCTAAGGAGCGCTTAAAGCAATATCCTCATCAATTTAGTGGGGGAATGAGGCAGCGCATTGTTATTGCAATGTCATTGGTCTGCGAGCCGGAAGTCATTATTGCGGATGAACCAACAACAGCTCTTGATGTGACGATTCAAGCCCAAATTCTCGAATTATTCCGAGATATTCAGCGCAAAACGAACGTTTCGATCATTCTCATTACGCATGACTTAGGCGTGGTTGCTCAGGTGGCCGATCGGGTGGTCGTCATGTATGCAGGAAAAGTAGTGGAAGCAGGAACAAGGCGAGAAATCTTTTATAACCCGCAGCATCCGTACACAAAAGGACTGCTAAATTCTGTTCCGAGGTTAGATTTGGAAGGTGGAGATTTAATTCCAATTCCAGGGTCACCGCCTGATTTATTCTCTCCGCCTACAGGGTGTGCGTTTGCACCAAGATGTCCGTATGCGATGGAAGTGTGTGACCGTGTACATCCGAGTGACACGATCATTAGCGAGGGGCATCATACGAGCTGCTGGCTTCAGGATGAGAGAGCGAAAAAGCTTGTCAGTACGTTAGCATAAACGAAGGGGTTTTATCTGTTTTACAGATTATAATAGATGACTAGACTGAGGGGGATTTTAAATGAAAAAAGTGTTTTCGCTATGTGTAATGGTCATGCTTGTATTTGCACTTGCAGCCTGTACGGCAACAAGTGATCAAGCAAGTGACTCAGAGAAAAGCGGTGGTAAAAAAGGATCAAAGGTTCTGTATTTGAACAATGGTCAGGAGCCAACTTCACTTGATCCGCCAATCGGATTTGATTCTGTTTCTTGGAATGCGTTAAACAACCTTATGGAAGGAATGACGCGTTTAGGGAAAGATCACAATCCTGAAGCCGCTACGGCAAAGGACTGGGATGTATCAGAGGATGGAACAAAATACACGTTCCATATTCGTGATGATGCAAAGTGGTCAAACGGTGATCCTGTAACAGCAGGAGACTTTGAATTTGCTTGGAAGCGATTATTAGATCCAAAAACAGCTTCTTCTGCTGCATTTTTAGGTTATTTCATTAAGGGCGGCGAAGAATTTAACACGGGTAAAGGAACAGCAGACAACGTGCAAGTAAAAGCAACAGATGATAAAACGTTAGAGGTCACGTTAACAAGTCCACAAGCTTATTTCCTAAGCGTTATTGCAAACCCAGCGTTTTTCCCAATTAATCAAAAAGTGGCGGAGAAAAATCCGAAATGGTATGCAGAGGCTGACACATTTGTTGCTAATGGGCCATTCAAGTTAACAGAATGGAAGCATGACAGTAATTTTGTTATGAAGAAAAACGATCAATATTGGGATGCGAAAAATGTAAAGCTTGATCAAGTAAATTGGGCTGAAGTGAGCGATACAACGACAGAGTATCAGCTTTTCCAAACGGGTGAGCTTGATACATCAGGCGTACCATCTGATTTAAGTGATAAGCTTTTCAAAGACGGTGAAGTAAAAGTAGATGACCAAGCAGGTGAATATTTCTACCGCTTTAACGTAACCATGGAACCATTCCAAAATGCGAACATTCGTAAAGCGTTCGCGATGGCGGTCGATCAACAAAAGATCGTGGATTACGTAACGAAAAGAAAACAAAAACCAGCTACGGCATTCGTTTCACCAGGCTTTAATGAACCTTCAGGAGATGACTTCCGTAAAACAGGCGGAGATCTTGTAGAATTTGATAACAAAGAAGCAAAATCATTGTTAGAAAAAGGGATGAAAGAAGAAGGATACAGTAAGTTACCAGCTGTTACATTAACGTACAGCACAAGTGAAGATCACAAAAAGATCGCAGAAGCAATGCAAGATATGCTGAAAGAAAATTTAGGCGTTGATGTGAAGCTTGCGAATATGGAGTGGAACGTGTTCCAAGACGAGCAAAAGAAGCTTAAATTCCAATTCTCACGCAGTTCATTCTTAGCTGATTATGCTGATCCAATTAACTTTTTAGAAAACTTCCAAACGGGTCATTCAATGAACCGTACGGGATGGAGCAATCCAAAATATGATGAGCTAATCAAACAAGCGAAGAGCGAAGCCGACGAAGAAAAACGTTTTAAAATTATGCACGAAGCAGAACAAATTTTATTTGATGATATGCCAATCTTACCAATTCATTTCTACAACCAAGTGTATTTACAAAATAAAGACGTAACAGGAATTGTCCGTCATCCTGTTGGGTACTTAGAACTTAAGTGGGCAGACAAGAAATAAAACAGCACAGCTAGGAAGGTGTCCATGGGCAACACGCCTGGGCACCTTCTTGCATATAGTGAGTAAATGAGTGAAGTTAATGCGTATGGATGGATGTTAGACAGATGAATTTTTGAAAGCACGGTAGATAGATGGGGAGGGACTAGGAATGAAGATTACAGAATTACATACGTATCGAGTCGCAGTACCATTACATAAACCATTTAAAACAGCGCTTCGCACAGTTCACTTAGCCGAAGCGATTATCGTAAAGGTGATGTGTGATGACGGAACAATTGGCTGGGGAGAAGCGCCGCCAACAGCAGTAATTACAGGTGATAGCTTAGATAGCATTGAAGCAGCGATTCAGCAGGTGATTAAACCAAAGCTAATCGGAAGGAATCTCTTACACTATGAAGCTCTTTTTCATGATATAGCCTCTAGCATCGTTCGAAACTCAAGTGCAAAAGCAGCTGTGGATATGGCACTGTACGACTGCTTGGCACAGCATAGCGGTCTGCCGCTGTATCAATATCTCGGTGGGTACAGAGGAAGTCTTGAAACAGACTACACGGTAAGCGTAAATGAGCCAAAAGAAATGGCAGATGATGCTGTGCAGTACATAAAGGATGGATTTGACGTTCTAAAAATCAAGGTTGGGAAAGATGACATTCAGACCGATATTGAGCGCATAAAACGAATACGCCAGGTGGTTGGCAATGAGCCCAAAATACGTCTAGATGCCAATCAAGGATGGAGCGTAAAAGAATCCATTTACACGATTCGTCAAATGGAAGATTTGGGACTCAATATTGAGCTAGTAGAGCAACCCGTGATCGCGTCAGACATCGCAGGTCTGAAAAGAGTAACGGATCACGTCAACACGCTCATTATGGCAGATGAAAGTGTATTTACACCTAATCAAGCGCTAGAAGTAGTGGCGACGAGAAGTGCGGATTTAATTAACATTAAGCTTATGAAAGCAGGCGGCATTTATCAAGCCGAAAAAATTAATGCCCTTGCTGAATTAAACGGCATTCAATGTATGGTAGGAAGCATGATTGAAACAAAGATAGGCATTACGGCTGCAGCCCACTTTGCCGCTAGTAAAAAGAACATTACGCGTTTTGATTTTGATGCACCGCTCATGCTTGCAGAAGATATCGTCACGGGCGGTATTCACTACAGTGGACGCCACATTTCATTCTCTCAAAAAACGGGCCTTGGTATTACGGATGTAAATTTAAAAGGAGGCATACAAATTGGGTAAATCATTTGTTGTAAACGTACCGGTCGCAACGATTTGGACATCTCATGACTCACCAAGAGAATTGGATCAACAAGCGGTGAGCTATCCGGCAAATATTGAAGGATGGATTAAAAGCTTAAGTCATGATCAGCTTCTTGATCTATGCAATCATAATCTTGTTCAAACACAGGTGCTTCTTGGTCAAAAAGTTGAGATCATAAGCGAACACGGTGAGTGGGTAGAAGTGATCATTCCTGAACAGCCGTCTTCAAAGCAGGAACGGGGCTATCCTGGATGGATGCCAAAAAGGCAGCTGACAGAAGTGGCTGATTGGGACGTTGAGCAATCTCCGCTTATCAGCGTTATTAAGCAAACAGCATGGCTATATGATGACGAAAATCAGCCGCTTCTTCACGTAAGTTTTCAAACGAGGCTACCGGTCGTAGAGGAGTCAGGAACGTACATCCGCGTTCAAATACCTCAAGGAACAGCACGTGTAAAAAAAGAAGATATTACGTTCTTACGTTCGTTGAAGGAACTTCCAATAGGAAGCGGTGAAGGAATTGTCGGAGCTGGAAAAGCGTTTATTGGTCTTCCGTACTTATGGGGTGGAATGAGTGGATTTGGGTTTGATTGCTCGGGGTTTAGCTATACGATGTGCAAAGCAAATGGAATCATGATCGCACGCGATGCGCACGACCAAGCAGCTTCAGGTGAGAGCGTACCGTTTCATCAATTGAAGCCCGGCGATCTTCTATTCTTCGCGTATGAAGAAGGAAAAGGAAAGCTTCATCATGTTGGAATTTATTGTGGAAACGGAGAAATGATTCATGCTCCTCAAACAGGAAAAGGTATTGAAGTCATTGAATTAAAAGGCACCATCTATGAAAAAGAGCTCTGTCATGCAAGCCGATATTGGAAATAAGATAGATTTTGGAAAAAATGGAGGGGTTAGGCATGGAGAAGGAACGTCTATTGATGATTCAAAACTTACAAAAATATTTCCCAGCAGATAAAAATCAAGTCGTCAAGGCGGTCGATGGTATTTCGTTTGATATCTACAAAGGAGAAACGTTTGGTTTAGTAGGTGAGTCTGGATGTGGAAAATCGACAACGGGAAGAACAATTATGCGGCTGTATAATCGTACGGATGGAAAGGTTCTCTATGAAGGACGTGATATGGACGAATTATCAGAAAAGGAGCGCAGCAAGTATCAGCGCAAAATTCAAATGATTTTTCAAGACCCATATGCATCGTTAAATCCTCGTTCAACCGTGCGAGATATTATTGCAGAACCGATGGAAGTACATCGATTGTATCCGAACAAGAAGAAACAAAATGAGCGCATCTACGAACTTCTAGAACTTGTCGGGCTTAATCGTGAGCATGCTAACCGATATCCTCATGAATTTAGCGGTGGGCAGCGTCAGCGAATCGGAATCGCTCGTGCGCTAGCGCTAGAGCCAGAGTTCATTATTGCGGATGAACCGATTTCTGCTTTAGATGTGTCTGTTCAGGCACAGGTAGTCAATCTATTAAAAAAGCTTCAAGTAGAACAAGGACTTACGTATTTATTCATTGCGCATGACCTTTCAATGGTAAAGCATATTAGTGACCGAATTGGCGTCATGTATTTAGGGAATATGATGGAGCTTACGACAAGCGATGAGCTCTATAAAAATCCTCTTCATCCCTATACGCAGGCGCTTCTATCAGCCATCCCGATTCCTGACCCCGACGTAGAGGACAAGCGTCAGCGTATTATTTTAAAAGGGGAAATTCCAAGTCCAATTAACCCGCCGAGTGGCTGTACGTTCCGCACGCGTTGCCCTCATGCCATGGACGTTTGCGCAGCGAAAAAACCAGTTTGGCAAGAAGCTGAGAGCGGTCATTTTGTGGCGTGTCACCTTTATAATGGAGAGATAATGGACAAGCAAAAGCAAGAAGTGACGACAAGTTAAGATGAATAAGGTTCAAGATTTACAGAATGCAATCGAGAACATTGTAAACGAGATAAGTGGACGTATGGGTGTCTATGTCCAGCTAGGAAACGAACATATTAATGTGAACGGCGATCTGTCTATGCCATCTGCAAGCCTCATTAAAATTCCTATTTTGCTTGAACTCTTTCATCAAGTTGAACAGAGTCTCATTCATTTACGTGAGATAAACGAAATAAAGGATTTTAAGAGAGTCGGCGGAGCAGGAGTTCTTCAGTCCCTTACGAACGATGTGAAGCTCACGTGGTACGATTTGGCCGTGTTAATGATCACTGTTTCAGACAACATGGCGACAAATGCGCTTATTCATCGTTTGAACATGAATGCCGTTAATGATTATTGTCACGCCTTCACAGAAGCGACCGTGTTGCAACGAGAAATGATGGATTTTGAGGCTGTCAAAGAAGGGAAGGATAATTGGACGTCTGCGCGCGACATGGTGAAGCTGTTAACACTGGTAGACGATGAACATTTTTTGTCACGTGAAAGTAGGCAAGAGATTTATTCGATCTTAACCAAGCAGCAATTTCAAGATAAGCTCCCAGCGAGAATGGATGATACCGTCACGATTGCCAACAAAACAGGTGAGTTAGAAGGCGTGGAGCACGATGTCGCGATTATTGATGGCTATGGGCAGCGTATGTATGTAGCGGTTCTAACCGATCAGCTCGTCAATTCTTATGAGGGAAGATCCGCTATTTCAGCCATTGGATATGAACTACATCAGTATTTGAAAAAAGCGTAAACGCGTCTATCACTTTATTCTAGCAACTGCATATGCTAATAGAGAAGTTGCTAGAATAAGGAGTGATGACGATGGGACGCTGGAAAAATTACGGACTGTGGGTGTCATTAGCATCTTTACTACTCATGATTCTTCAATTATTTGGGGTGCAAATTTCAACTGAAAAGTACGACATGGTCATTAATGCTGTATTAACATTTCTTGTTGCAGCAGGAGTCATCAGCAATCCTGCTACTGTAAGCAAATGGTTCACTGATGATAAAAACAAGTAAGTAAAATAAACGTTTATAGAAAAAAGCCGATTTCAGTTATGAGATCGGCTTTTTGTATACATAAGGAAGTAAAATGGTCACCGTCGTTCCTTCCTCTAGCTTGCTATCTATGAAAATAGTTCCTTCATGTTGTGTAACGACCTGCTTGGCAATTGCGAGTCCTAATCCGCTTCCACCTGTTTTTCGGTTGCGTGATTTTTCTCCACGATACAAAGGTTCAAAAATGTAAGGAAGCTCGGTTGATGAAATTCCTATTCCGTTATCTGTGATGAGCATATGAACAAAATCTGGGTCTGCCGTTGAAACAGTGATCGTAACCTGACCATGTGTTCCTGTATAGCGAATAGCGTTTCCAATTATATTTTCAAAGGCTCGTGATAAGAGAAGGTAATCACCGTTTATGTGAATGCTATTGTCGCACTTGGAATAGATAAGCTCAATATCTTTCTCTCTCGCCATTGATGAAAATCCCATGATCATGTCAGAAAGGAAAGGATGAAGCGAAATTTCCTGCTTTTGAAGAGGAGTTTCTATGTAGTTCGTAATGGTATACGTATGCAAATCATCGATTAATTGATTAAGCAAGGTCGCTTTTTGATAGCTAATCTCAATGTATTTGCTTAGTTTTTCAGGTGTTTGCGCAATTCCTTGTTTGATCCCTTCTAATGAACCTCTAATCGTAAACAAGGGTGTTCGCAAATCGTGAATGATGGACGAGATAAATAGCTTTCGTTCCTTTTCCATTGTTTCCTGTTTTTGCAATGATAATTCTAGCTCTACTTGCATCGTTTGAATGGCCGTAGACAGCTCGTTAATTTCTTTTACAGGCGTAGTAGGAACGGGGAAGCTAAAATGTTGGTTGCTGATCGAGGCAGTCGCATGTTTAAACTCTTTTAACGGATAGAGAATTTTTTGTTTAATAAAACGAAGGCTTATCGCTAAAATGAAAGAAAAAAAGAAAAGCCATACAAATAATCCGCCCCACTCAGTGATGAGGTAATGAGTCCAAGAAGTTTTTCGCGGTATGAAAGAGCGCTGATCCTGCACATATACGGTCCCGATTAGCCGATTGTTTTCATAGATAGGATAGTGCTCAAGAGTTGTTCCCGCTTCCTCTATTTGAACTGCTGACGTTGAATGAAGCTGATAACTATTTGTGTGAGACAGGTTAGAGAAAACCGTTTGTTTAGCGCTATTTAACAGCTCCAAACGAATTCCTAGCTTACGTGAAGAGCGATTTAGCAATTGCTGATAGGATGGTTGATCCCATCTGTGTACTTCTTCTAAAACATGACTCTGTAACCACGGGGTTGTACTTTCTAATTCATCTTGATATGGAGAAGAAAAGTGATCATAGAAATAAACCGTTACCCTAGTCATTACAATCGGAACGATTAAGAACAGTAGTAGAAAAAGGAGAGCCCATTTTTTAATCGAGAGCTGAAGTCCGTTCATCCTATTCTCTCCTCTGCTTTGTATCCAACTCCCCACACAGTCGAAATCTGAAATGAGCTTGTTTTTGTTTCTATTTTTTCGCGTAGCTTTGCGATGTATACACGAACCGTATGAGAGTCCCCGTCTTCATATCCCCAAATTCGTTGAATAATTTGTTCATGCGTAAACACTTGATTGAGGTGAGATAAAAATAAATTCATTAACTCAAATTCCTTTGCTGTTAGAACTACTTCCTGATCGTTAACCTGTAGCCGTCTTGTGGAAAGCTGCAATTCGACATCGCGACATCTCACCACCTCCGATCGTAGAGAAGCAGGTTGATCACGATAGACTCTTCGGTTAACAGCTTTGATACGAGCGATAATTTCTAACGGCGTCGCATTTTTGACGATGTAATCATCTGCTCCGATCGAGAGCCCGCGAATTTTATCCGTATCGTTTTGCAAGGCGCTTAAAAAAAGAATAGGTGTATTATAGCGCTCTCGAATTTGCTTGCAGAGAGTGAACCCTGATTCACCTGGCATCATAATATCAAGCAAAATAAAATGAATGGTCGTTTGAGCGAGAATTTTTTTTGCATCGTCTCCAGTCGTAGCTTGGTAGACCTCGTATCCTTCTACTAGTAAAAAGTCTTCTAGCAATTCCGCAATTTCTTCTTCGTCATCAATAAGTAAAATTCGTTGCTTCATATTTGATCCCTCACAGTTGTCTTATTCGACCTCATTATACCAAATAAATCCTTTTTGCATTGTTTTACTCCCGAAAATTGATACTTTTTTGATATTTCATGAACAGTATGTTGAGACTTTTCTTCTAAAGTTACATGTACAAGGAGGTTTTACATAATGAACCAAATAGTAAAAGTAGAAAACGTAAGCAAAGTTTATGAAGAGGGAAACCGATCGTTTTATGCATTAAAGGGTGTAAGCATGGAAGTGAAAAAAGGTGAGTTCCTCGCAATTATGGGAAGAAGCGGCTCGGGAAAATCAACCTTGTTAAATATGCTCTCTGGATTAGATCAACCATCAAAAGGTAGCGTCTTTTTAAATGGTCGTTCACTCTACTCGCTAGGGGATAAACAGTTAACTAACATTCGGCGTCGAGAGGTGGGGTTTATCTTTCAATTTTTTAATCTTCTCCCGGTCTTAACCGTGTTTGAAAACGTCGTATTACCATTAGAATTAGCAGGTCAAAAGCGTACTCGAAAATCGGGAGAGGAGCTTTTAAAACGGTTAGGAATCGATCATTTAAAGGATCAGTATCCTTCGCAATTATCAGGTGGTCAGCAGCAGCGTGTTGCTATCGCAAGATCTTTAATTACCAAGCCAAGTATTATCCTCGCTGATGAACCAACAGGAAGTCTAGATTCTAAGACTGGAAAAGAAACACTCGCTATTTTGCGGGAGTTTTGTGATCACCTTGGTCATTCTCTCGTCATGGTGACCCATGATGCAACCGTTGCGTCCTACGCGCATCGTGTGTTGTTTTTGCAAGATGGCAGGGTGAAGGATGAACTAACCTTACTAAATGAGGGATACAGTAGAAAAGAGTACATTGCTCAAATCACTGAACGAGTAGAAGGAATGATGGTATGAAGACGATCCTCAAGTTAGCCGTTCGCTTAATGACCGCTAGAAAAAGCCGGACGATTTTATCTATTGCCGGCGTTTCCATTGGTTTTTCTCTTTTAATTGCAGCAACCGTTTTGATGGCAACATTAGAACATGCCAATACATCAATTGTTAAGGAGAAGTATGGTGATTATGATTTAGTAGTAGGGTACCAAAGTGCAGAGTCTTTCATCACGCCGCATATTGTACATAAAATTCAGCATTTAGATGACGTGGAGAAAACAACGCCCTTTTTATATCCGTATATCGGAAAAGAACATTCGTTTCAAGATGAAATGGCGCTTCAGCCGATGTATATTGGCGTAAAAGATGAGCAGCTAGCAAGAGAACATCAGCTGACGAAACTATCATCTGGAAGGTTGCCAAAACGTGGTGAGGTCGTGATTCCATACAGCCTTTCTAAAGCGAAAAAGCTACATATTGGCTCAAAGCTTCAGTTCCCCTTTCCGCCTCAGCGTCCACAGGAGGTACGCGTTTCAGGCATTTTGAAGAAACATCAAGCACTACAATCCATCGTGCTTTTTGATTTTAAATGGTTAGGTGATGCGACGGGGCAAATCAATCATACAACGACGCTACTCATTAAATTAATAGATGCTAAACAGAAGCAGCACATTATTAAACAATTAAAAGAGATCGATTCAGACTTTTACATCGATCCACAGTCAATGAAGGATAAAGAACAAGATCAAATGGGTGGTTTAAAGCCTGTCGTGTCAGGACTCGGAGTCGTTATTGTGTTTGGAAGTATGCTGTTATTTCTTAGCACGCTGCAAATGTCCATTCAAGAACGTAAACGAGAGTTTTCAGTACTTCGATTAATAGGCGCACAGAAAAAACAGCTCATATGGATCATTTTATATCAATCTGTCATCATGAATGTGATATCAGGAATGATTGGATTGCTAGGGGGAATGGTTTTATCCATTGTATTAAAAAGTACGGTCGCACAAATAAGTGGAATAATGATTCAGCAGCTAGCTATACACTGGGGAGCTGTTTTTGGAAACACGCTACTAGCTATTGCCTTGACGATTATGGTGAGTGTACTACCAGCAGTTGGGGCAGGAAACCAATCTCCGCTTCAAGCCTACCGGGCGTCTTATGATATTAGAAAACAACGGTTATTATCCGTGATCACAAGCGGTGTTGCTCTCGCACTATCGCTGAGTATAACCTTTTGCAACTATGTGTATATTCATAGTCCAAAGCTATACCTATTAGCGGCAGGGTTACTCATTCTTTCTGTGTTACTAGGTTTATCCTTATTTATAAAAAATACGATTCTCGTCTTGATGAACGTTTTTTCTGCATTGTTTTCTTCATACGGAAAATTGATAGGAAGAAACGCTGTTCGGCAATTAAGGAGAAGTACGCAAATCGTAGGCATCGTTTTACTAGGAATTATGGTTTGCATAGTAGGTACAGGAATTCTAACTGTCGTAAAGAATGGAACGGAGAAATCCATTCAAGATCAGTATCCTCTAAGTCATGTCATTAGTTCAAATTCAGCGTATGATGAACGAGGTCTTTCACCCGAATTCTACGACCGCATTGACTCTATTCCTCATGTAGAGGCTGTTCCTGTTTTTAAAAGTATCGCGGTCTATACACAAGGATTAGATATGAATGGAGTAAAAAAAGATGACAAGCTCATGACCTATACAATCAACGGACGTCAAGAAGTGATGCTGGGAGTAGAGGGGGTAGATTTTCAGAGAATGATTCAGTCATTACCATTACACGTAGTAGAAGGCACGACCAATCTTAATGGCAATCATGTGGTCATCACACAGTACACAGCAAAGCTTTTAGGCTACAAAATAGGTTCTATGATAAATGTTATAGAGGATACAGCTGTTTCGTTTACGAAAAATGAAATGACTGTAAACGAGAAGCAGAAAATGAAGAAATCTGCACGTTTTAAAGTAGTCGGCATTATTAAAACATTGCCATTAAGTGATCCAGAAGACATGGGAGTGTATATGTCACCTCCCTTTATGAAAAAGCAGTTTAGTGTTGATACGCTAGATGAAGTTCATTATAAGGTAACATCAAAGGCGTTTGAGGACGAAGTCGAAAAAAAGGTACAAGACGCTACAGCAAACGAGCCATCTTCTAAAATAATTCTTTTTAATCTGGAGGAGGAACTGAATCAGTTATCTAGGCAATTTAATCAGCGCTTTTCAATTTTGATTGTCACCGTTTCACTAATATGCTTCTTATCCTTTATTGGGTTAATGAATAGTATGGCTAGCAGCTTACGAGAACGAGTGAGCGAATTTGCAACGCTTCGAGCGCTTGGGACAAATGCGAGCCGAATTATACAAATAACCGTTGCAGAGGGAATGTTGCTTACGTTTACAGGTGGGCTTTTAGGAGCGGTCTTCGGTACGATTATTCTTAATCAGCTCTTACTAGCACTTGATTATCCTAAACTAATAATCTCATGGCCATTCGTTTCACTAGCGTTACTCGTATCACCCGTAATTGGTTTTTTTGCAACGCTTGCCCCTGCGTTATCGCTGCGCAAGCGACCTATTTTACAAGACCTTTCAAAAGAATAACATTTCTTATCTTCACAATATCTACACAAGCGTTGGTTACAATAGAACCAAACAACTACATCGTAAGAAGGTGAGGAATAAAAATGAAGAGAACATGGTTAGCGGTAGGGGCTGCTGCAATCATTGCGTTAAGTGGCTGCAGTAGTTCTGGACACGATGAGAAGTCAGATGGTCAATCTCATGAGATGAACCATGAGGGAATGAATCATTCGAGTAGTGGAGAGGTTCCAAAAAATCTTCAAGCGTCTCAGAACCCAACGTTTAAAATTGGAAGTCAGGCAATCATGAAGGCTGATCATATGAAGGGAATGGACGGAGCAAAAGCGACGATTGTTGGCGCCTACGACACAACGGCGTATACCGTTTCGTATACACCAACAACCGGTGGGGAGAAAGTAGAAAATCATAAATGGGTCATTCAAGAAGAGATAAAAGGAGCTGGGAAAAAGGAGTTAAAGCCTGGAAAGGAAGTAACTCTTGAAGCCGATCATATGAAAGGGATGAAGGGTGCTGAGGCAACCGTTAATTCAGCTGAAAAAACGACGGTGTACATGGTGGACTACAATCCAACAACGGGTGGTAAAAAAGTTCGCAATCATAAATGGGTAACGGAAAGCGAGCTTTCAAAGCCGTAAAGAACAGATCGATTTGATCTGTTCTTTTTTTATGTGTGTGAATATACTAACCTTCATTTTGTTAGGAAATAAGGGTTTGCAGTTGTTACAAGCATCAAGCGAAGGCATCTTTTTCTTCTTTCAGCCGCTCGTTGGCGCTCTTCTTGGCTGGCTTTTGCTACATGAACAGCTTGGAATCGGCCTTATTTTCGGTGCAAGTCTTATTTTAGCTAGTGTTATGCTTGTATTAAAAGCAGAAGCATAAATCTTTTGAACCCTCTTCAAGCGGCTATTCCACTGAGAGGATTTTTATTTTTAGCGAACGCTCGTTTTGGTTTTAAGTAGGGGAACGGCTATTTCTATGGTAAAATAAATCAATCAGAGCTAGAAATTCGAACGAATACAAGGTGATTAAAAGATGAAATTAATTATTGCAGAAAAGCCGTCTGTCTCACGAAACATTGCAGATGCGCTTAAGATAAAAGGAAAGCAGGACGGTTACTTTGAAGGAAACGGCTATATCGTGACGTGGGCGTTTGGTCATCTTCTTCAATTATATGATGCAAAAGATTATGATGAAAAAATGTCAACATGGAAGATGGAAAACTTTCCGTTTATTCCGCAAGCTTTTAAATACAAAGTAAAAAGCGATCCGAAAAACCGTGATAAACCGGATAGAGGAGCACAAAAGCAGCTGAAGATTATCCACGGATTAATGAAGAGACCTGATGTAGACGGAATTATTTCAGCCTGTGACTATGATCGCGAAGGACAGGTTATTGGCGATAGCATTATTTATAATCTGCGAACGGATAAACAAGTCTATCGTTTGCTTTTAAACGAATGGACGCCTGCTGAAGTGATGAACGGTCTGCAAAATGTAAAGCCCAATACAGAGCTTCGTCCTCTGCAGGATGCTGGGGTAAGCAGACAGTGGGCTGATTGGGTCATTGGCATCAATTTAACGTCTGTTGCGACGCTTAAGTATCAAAAGGGAAAAGGAAAAGCACTGAATATCGGTCGTGTTCTGCTACCAACGCTGAAAATTATTTATGATCGCGACCGAGAGATTGAGACGTTTGTACCAGAGAATTACTACAAGCTTCAAGGGACATTTAAAACGCAGCAAGGAGACGAATACGAAGGCACGTATACAGAGGGCAAGGACGACAAATTTAAAGCAAAGGAAACGCTTGATGAAATAAAGGCGATGCTTGCCGATAAGTCCGGAATTATTCATGACAAGCAGGTTCAAAAGAAAAAGGAATATCCGCCGTTTTTATTTAACTTGTCGAACCTACAAGGTCATATTACAAGTAAATACAAGGGATGGACGTCAGATAAAGTGTTAAAAGTAGCACAGTCTTTGTACGAGAAAAAGTTCATCACGTATCCAAGGACTGCGAGTATTGCGCTTGAGGAGAGTCTAGTTGGGAAAACAGCAAAAGTACTTGAAACGCTGTCAGAGGGGTTGCCTTATAAGGACGAAATTAAGTTTGTAAAATCAAAGCGCGTGTTTGATAATGCCAAGGTAGATAGCCATAGCGCTATTATTCCAACTTATGTGAAGCCGAAAAAGCTGTCACCAGATGAGCAACATGTGTATGACGCGATTAAAAATCGGTTTATCATGCAGTTTATGCCGGTTGCAGAGTATGAAGAAACGCGGATTGAAACGAAAATTAAAGACGTTTCGCTAAAAGGCCTGTTCATTTCAAAAGGAAAAGTTCAGCTAGTAGAGGGCTGGAAAAAGGTTGAGAAGGTGCAGTCAAAAGATACGATCTTACCGCTCGTTCAAGCTAATGATCCCGTGGACTTAGTGAAAAGTGAGGTAACAACTCACACCACAAAGCCGCCAAAGCAGCATACAGAAAAAACGCTTCTTCGCGTCATGGAAACGTGCGGGAAAAACTTCGAAGGAGACGGAGACGATGAAGAGAGTGTTCATGCCATTTTAAGTGGTTTTAGCATCGGAACACCGGCAACGAGGGCAGAAACGATCAAAAAGCTAAAAGATGTTGGATACATCGAATCAGAAAACAAAAATCTGTTCTGTACAAAGCTTGGTCGCGATTTGGTGGAGACGTTTCCGATTAAAGACCTTTTTAATCTCGAGTTTACCGGGCGATTGGAGAAATCGCTTCACGATATCGAAAAACGCACCGTCACAAAGCAGGAGTTTTTACAGCTTATTTTTGACTTCACCTCACATTCGGTTGAAACGATTAAAGGAGAAAAAGACGTGACGATCAATGAGGTGACGTCACAGCGTCGCACGAATGAGGTCATGGGCAAATGTCCGCTTTGTGGCCATGCCGTCATTGAGGGGCAAAAAGGATTTGGCTGTAGCAATTGGAAAAATGGCTGTAAGTTTGTGATTTGGAAAAACGATAAGTTTTTAGCAACGATGAAAAAGAAACCAACGAAAACGATGGTAAAAGCCTTGTTAAAAAACGGGGTTACGACTGTAAAGGGTCTAACGAGTAAAAAAGGAAACAAATTCGATGCGAAAATGCGCTACGAAAAAAATCCTGACAATGACTATTTCAGTTGGAAGATGGAGTTTGATAAATAACAAAAGGAGAAATGCACCGTGCATTTCTCCTTTTGTTCGTTAAGCGTTATGTTTTTCTAGATTGGTTTTTGAGGGCGAGTCTTCCCATCCTTCAATACCATCTAATCCTGGAATGCTATCACGGTAAAATACAGGATCTTTTCCTTGTTTACGTTGACGCATGTAATCTTTCAGTGCCGCAAAGGCAATTTTTGATAAGAACAAGATCGATAGAAGGTTAACCACAACCATTAGACCCATAAATAAGTCTGCTAAGTTCCATACTAAACTAATTTTTGCTACAGAGCCGAATAAAATCATGATTAGAACAGCTACTCGGTAGACGTTTAACCAAACTTTTCCGCCCTTTAAAAACTCAATATTTGTTTCGCCGTAGTAGTAGTTCCCGATCAGGGTACTAAAGGCAAACAAGAAAATCATAATGGCTAGCATCGCACTGGCCCAAGAGCCAATGTGCGTATTAAGAGAAGCTTGTGTTAACTCAATCCCGCTTAGATTCGTCGTTTTGTACACGTTCGAGAATAAAACGATAAACGCCGTACTTGAACAAATGATCAGCGTATCCGTTAATACACCAAAAGCTTGAATAAGACCTTGTTTAACAGGGTGACTCGTTACGGCAGTAGCGGCAGCATTTGGTGCACTACCCATACCAGCCTCATTTGAGAAGAGACCACGTTTGATTCCGTTCATTACGATGGCACCTAACGTTCCTCCTGCTACTTGTTCAAATCCAAAGGCATTTTTCACGATGAGAGAAATAACGCCCGGTAGCTGTGTGATGTTCATTACGACAACAAGAACAGCGATAGCAATATAAAGAACCGCTAAGATTACGACAATATATTCGGACATTTTGGCAATCCGTTTAATCCCACCGAAAATGATAAAGGCAAAACAAACTACCATAATGATACCTACAACAAAGCGGTTTGTATCAAATGCTTGTTCGAATGCGAGCGTGATGGTATTGGATTGCACCGCATTAAAGATAAGCGCGAATGATAAAGTAATGAGGATAGCGAACAGAATTCCGAGCCAGCGTTTCTTTAACCCTTTTTCCATGTAGTACGCAGGACCACCGCGGAAACCGTCACCGTCTTTAATTTTATAAATTTGTGCGAGCGTGCTCTCAATAAATGCAGACACGGAGCTAATGATTGCGAGAATCCACATCCAGAAAATAGAACCAGGTCCACCTAAGTGAATAGCGATGGCGATCCCTGTAATATTTCCTGTTCCAACACGTGCCGCCATACTAATACAGAATGCTTGGAAGGGAGTAATTCCTTTTTTGGATGATCTTCCTTCCATCAACACGCGCAGCATTTCAGGAATTAATCGAACTTGAAGGAATTTTGAGCGGAACGTAAAATACAATCCAACTCCGATTAGTAAGACAATTAATAGCTTGGACCAAAAGAAGTCGTTCACGTCCAGCACCCATAGCTCAAAAGGGCTTGGAGTATTGTTCATTTCATCACCTCATAAAAATGGAATTTAAGTAACCGGGTGTGTACATATGTATGTTTACCCATTGCTACGAGAAAGAATCTTTCTCCAAAAAAATACTTATGTTAGAAAACATGACATTAAAAATTGATTATATACTAGGAACATCATGATGTAAATTCCAAATGTAACAAATTTTAAAAGGGAATTCCTTCTTGTCTGAAAGCTTCTGGTTGTCGAAAACGCTATCATACAAGTGTATAAAGAGTTTCAGATCATTTGTAAAAACGATCTCTCTTAAGTATACTGAATATACTGATATATTCGAAAAAGTTCAGAGGAGGAAGACGATGGAAACAGAGACAAACATATTTTCGCCTGATTTTCGAAAAAACGACTATGAATTTTATAAACGTCTACGTGCGGACGAACCGGCTCATTCCTTTTCACTTCAAGGGGGGAGAACAGGGTGGTTAATTAGTCGCTATGACGATGTGGTAGAACTTTTAAAATCGAGTAGCTTCATAAAAGATCAATCAAAGGTTTTTGGTCCGATTTCTTCTGCAGATGCACACTCCAATGAAGCCAAGCTTTTTCATAACATGATGCTTAACGTAGACCCTCCTGATCATACAAGACTTCGACGCTTAATTCAGCCTAGCTTTAATCCAAAAGAAATGTTGAAACTAGCACCTCGCATCGAGCAAATTGCCGATAGTCTCCTCAAAGATATGGAACACATCGAGGGTTCTTTTGATTTAATTGATGCGTTTGCTTTCCCGCTTCCTATTATCGTCATCAGTGAATTACTAGGTGTTCCTGTTGAAGATCGTCATAAATTCCGAAAATGGTCTAATACGATTGTTTCGGCGTCAGAAAATGAACACAATGAGTTTGCAGAAGATGTGAAAGCTTTTGTGGAATACCTAGATTACTTAATTAAAGAGAGACGAGAGAATCCACAAAATGACTTAATTACAGGGCTTATTCATGCGGAAGAAGAAGGGGACAAGCTTCAAGGAAATGAGCTATATTCCATGATCTTTCTTTTAATTATTGCCGGTCACGAAACCACGGTAAATTTAATTGGAAACGGAATGTATGCGTTATTTGAACATCCGAAACAGCTAGAGCTTTTGAAAAACGACCTTAGCTTAACTGAAACAGCTATTGAAGAGATGCTACGTTTTTATAGTCCAGTTGATTTCTCCACAGCTCGCTGGGCGGATGAAGATATTGTTCTTCACGGTAAAACAATTCAAAAAGGAGATTTGGTCATCGCCTCTATTTCTTCTGCAAACCGAGATGAGCGGAAGTTTGAAAATCCACACCTGCTTGACATTACGCGAAAACCGAACCCACATATGGCGTTTGGGTATGGCATTCACTTTTGTTTAGGTGCGCCTTTAGCGAGGCTAGAGGGAAGTATTGCGTTTCGGAAATTACTTCGCGCTTTTCCCCATATTACGCCTGCGGGATCACTATCAGACTTGGAATGGCGGTCTGTATTTTTACTGCGTGGTTTGAAAGAATTGCCGGTACTACGAGCTTAATGCTGCAAAAGATTACGTCCATTTGGATGTGATCTTTTTTGCATCCCGTTCTGAACACGCGCTTCGTACGCCTCTCCATCTTTCTTCTCAGCGAAGAACCTGCCGACTTGCATTTCATTGAAAATTCACAAGGGTTTTATGAAAGTTATAGAATGCATGAATTTGGTAAATAGTAAAACATAGGCGTTGTTCAAGCACGTTATATTATAAAAAAGGATGATAAAACATGAAAAAATCCGTATTGACTCTTCTCATTGGTCTCGGAACGATGACGACAGGCTGTGCGCAACAGCAGCCGAATACTATTCTTTCAAATGAAAAAATGGAAAGTCATGCTGCGGAACATAAACATCATGCGGAACACACGGTGGCTGATATTCGTGAGAAAACGCAGAATTCAAATGACTTACCAAGTTTTTTAAATAAGCAACCAGAAGACATGAAGCGCTTATATAGTGAAGTAGCGAAACATCGAGCGCTTCTTGAGAACATTCCGTGTTTTTGTGGATGCGGAACAACGGCTGGTCATAAAAATAACTATGATTGTTTTATCTATGAAAATAAAGACGACGGAGCTGTCGTTTGGGACGATCATGCTACGCGCTGTGGCGTATGCTTAAAAATTGCGGATGAAGCGATCAAGCAATATGATAGCGGTGCTTCTATCAAAGAGATTCGAGCGATGATTGATAAAAAGTATGAAAAGGGCTATGCAACCCCTACGCCAACACCTCCTGTGAAGTAAGAAGTGAAGGGAAAGAGCCTGTTCATTTTATGAACGGGTTCTTTGCTATGTCTACGGATGTGGAATTCTCACAAATAATCACAGAAAGTACCAGGAAAATGCTTGATTCGTGAAAGAGGATAAAATATTCTTAAGATAAGAGACTTTTATAGGGGACGTCAAAACAAGCGAAAAGGAGGGTGTAACCACAGTGTTACCCATTGATCGACAACATCAAATACTAGAATGGCTACATCAAGAAGAAACGCTTCGTGTCTCTGATATTAGCAACCGTTTAAACGTTTCGGAGATGACCGTCTACAGGGACCTTAAACCGTTAATTGACTCAAATCAAGTAATTAAAACTTCCAATGGAATTGCTTTACGAAAAGAAGAGCCTATTTTTGCGAATCGCTGCTCGTATTGTGCAAAAGAAGGAACAGGACGCTTATCAATTCAATTAATTACGCACCAACAGCAAATTGAGCATACGTGCTGTGCTCACTGTGGGCTGATGCGATATGAGCAAATGAAAGAGCAAGTAGCTCAAGTAATTGGTCGAGATTTTCTGCTAGATACAACGGTAAGTGCTAAGATGGCCACTTTTCTCATTGATAGTGAATTAGCTGTACAGTGCTGCGATCCTCAAGTGTTGGTGTTTGCATCAGCTAACGATGCAAAAAGGTTTCAAGCCGGATTCGGCGGTCTAATTTGTTCGTTTGATGAAGCAATTAAAATCATCCATGACAAAATGAATGGAACCGGCTGTTGTTCAGCAAAAGAATAGACAGAAAACAAACGATTGACTAGTGAGGGGCTGGGAGAATGAAACGAATAGGGGTAAGCGTACTTGTAAGTGTCGGGATTTTATTGGCGTCGGGCTGTTCAAACGATACAGCAACAGAAGCAACCGTGCCAAAGCCAATTGAGGTTAAGTTTGAGATTCCAAAAGAAGTCGATACAAATAAAGAGGAAAAGTTGATGATTCACGTTACGCAAGGAACCAAAAATGTGAATGATGCAGACGAAGTGAAGTTTGAAATTTGGAAAGCTGGTACGGATGGAAAAAGCGAAGTAATCAAAGCCACTGCCGAGAAAAAAGGAATGTATGCGATTCAACATAATTTTTCCGAAGCAGGCGTGTATTTTGTACAAACACACGTGACGGCTCATGATATGCACAATATGCCGAAGACATATGTCGTGGCGGGAGATGTACCAAAAGAAGAAGTAGAGAAGCTGACAAAAGACATGGATAAAGAGAAATCACAGCATATGCCAGGACATCACTAATGCAGAGGTAGAGGGAGATGGAAAAAGCATTCTACTATGCGATTGAACATAGTCACAAACCGTCTGATATTGATTGCTGAAAGGTTGATACATTACAACCTATTGAAGCGTATGTTCCTCGTGTACTGTAATACATAGGTGAAAAATAAAAAGGCTCATTTGGAGCCTTTTTATTTTTTTACGAACGCTGATATACGACATTCCCACCAATAATGGTAGTCAGTACGTTTTCACGAAGATCAAATGGATCACCTGACCAAATAACGAGATCAGCGTCTTTGTCCACTTCAATGGACCCGACCCGATCCTCTACACCTAAATGTTTAGCGGCGTTACTCGTCACGGCTTGCAGAGCCGTCTCTTGATCTAATCCATTTTTGACCGCTAAAATTACGCTCGTCATTAAGTATTGAATGCCGACAACAGGATGATCAGTGGTGATGGAGAACGGAACGCCTGCTTGCTTTAATGCAAGAAGAGTAGACCAGCTGCGGTTAGATGTTTCCACTTTTGTACCGCTAGACATTGTCGGACCAACTGAAACCCGCATTCCTGTTTTAGCGATATAATCGGCAATCTCGTTGCTGTCTGTACAATGCTCGATCGTGAAATCAAAGTCGAATTCTTTTGCGATACGAATAAGAGTCATAATATCATCCGCACGATGAGCGTGAACGCGTAGTGGGATTTCTCCCTTTAATACTTTGGCAAACTGTTCAAGACCTAAATCACGGTCAACCTCTGATTCGCCATCAATTCGATGAAGATAGTTTTGGGCTTTAATAAACTGTTCGCGCAAAAGAGAAGCAATACCCATTCTTGTTGTAGGAAGTACGCCTTTTCCTCCGTATACGCGCTTTGGATTTTCGCCAAGTGCCGCTTTCATTCCAGACGGAGATCTGAGAATCATGTCATCAATGACGCGTCCATGTGTTTTCACAACAGACATTTCACCGCCCACGACGTTTGCGCTTCCTGGCATGATCTGTACGGTGGTAATTCCTGACTCACGTGCGAAAGTAAAGGCACGATCGTTTGGGTTAATTCCATCGATGGCACGTACATAAGGCGTTGTTGGAGAGCTTACTTCATTTCCGTCCTGTCCTTCTCGGCCGACTCCGTGCTCTGAAATTCCTACGTGCGTATGTACATCGATTAACCCTGGTGTAACGAAGGTTCCTGTTCCATCAATCACAGTATAGTCGCTCGGTACGGAAAGATTAGGTCCAAAGCCCTCAATTTTTCCTTCCTTTACTAGGATCGTTGCATTATGTATCGTTTCTCCTAATCCCGTTAAAATAGTCGCATGTTGAATGGCAAGCAAACTAATTCCCCCTTTTTAAAAATAAATTACAGATAATAGTTTATATTCTAACAATTCAACTGTCTACTAATTAACCTTTGTATACATGAAAGAATCCAGCAGCGTCTTAACGCTGCTGGATTCTAATTAATGAGCCGTTTTATCGTTTTGATCTTTGTTGCGCTTATTGCCTTTGCTGTTATCTCCGCTAGCAATTTCTTGTCCCATCTCGACAAGCTCATGCTGTCTTTTCGGATTGCTTTGATTCTCACTGCCGTTATTATGTTTTTTAGTCATCGTTATTCTCCTTTAAAAAGTAGGTAATGAATCTAAGTTGTTTGACTTGTCACCGTCAGGATTACTTCTAATGTAGGTGCCGCCATCTTTTCCTTTAAATGCACTCACATTTTCAACGTTGCCCGCTTGAACAAGTTGGAGAGCATCTTGATAAGAGAGTGTTTGTCCAGACGCTGTTTGAAATTCTTGCAGATCACCCTCACTGTTTTTACGAACGGCCACAAATTGTTCTTTCGCCACTAGGCTTCACTCCTTTCGGCAAAGAATAAAAGGAGTTGTGTTTCTCCCTTATATGTATAGCGTAGCTTTTTAGATGAAAATTATGTATGAAAGCGCTATGATAATAGAGAAGAAACATTTTATTCGTGGAGGGGATTGCATGTTTAACTGGCATGAGGAAGCAAAGAAAAAATGGGACGAAGGAGTAACGTTTTGGAATCAAAAAAGTGAAAACATGTGGACGGAAGGAAGCCGAAAGGATATTGTACCTCTCATCCAAGAGCATATAAAAGAAGGTAGTCAATTACTAGATATTGGCTGTGGAGATGGATACGGTTCATCCCTTTTACATAGAGCAGGATACAAAGTAACGGGTGTAGATTTATCAAGTGAAATGGTCCAAAAGGCAAGAGAGCTAGGGGAAAGCGAGGAATTTTCGTTTTACGAGGCGGATATTATGGCACTTCCTTTTAAAGATGAATCACAGGATGCCGTTATGGCTATCAATGTACTTGAATGGACGTCTTCTCCCCTTCATGCGTTAACGGAAATTAAGCGTGTGCTGAAGGCAGAAGGAAAGGCATGCATTGGTATTTTAGGACCGACCGCTCAGCCTAGATCGAATAGCTATGCGCGTCTGTACGGAAAAGATGTAATATGCAATACGATGATGCCGTGGGAGTTTGAGCAGCTAGCAAATGAGAACGGCCTGCACACGATCGGTGGTTACGGTGTATATAAAAGAGGCGTCACAAATGAAATGAAAAAGTCTCTTTCAAGAGAACTACAGCAGGCGCTTACCTTCTTATGGGTGTTTATGTTAGAAAAGCAAGCGTAATGCAAAGAAGGAGGTAGCCTGTGAATCGGCCACCTCCTGTTTGTGTTATTCCCATTCAAACGGTGTTTCTTGATACACGTAGTAGTTCAGCCAGTTCATAAACAATAGGTTCGCGTGAGAACGCCACGTTTTTCTTGGCTGACCGCTTGGGTCATTGTTCGGAAAATAATTAGTCGGAACATAAATATCAAGTCCTTTTGCTACGTCCCGTTCATATTCCTCCTGTAGCGTTTGGGCATCGTATTCAGGATGACCTGTAATAAATACAAATCGTTCATCGCGAGACATGACAAGGTAGACGCCTGCTTCATCTGAATAAGATAAAAGCTGAAGTTCTGGGTGATGAACAACTTCTTGAAGGTCAACGTCCGTATAGCGTGAATGAGGAGAGAAGAAAATGTCATCAAACCCTCTTAACAATTTAACGGGCTCTTGAATAATTTGGTGCGTGAACACCCCGGAACATTTTTTTTGAAGCTCCCGTTTGTCAATTCCAAAGTGATGATAGAGTCCTGCTTGTGCACCCCAGCAAATATGCAACGTTGACGTTACGTGACTTTTTGACCAATCCATAATTTCCTGTAATTCAGGCCAGTAATCAACTGCTTCAAAATGCAATAGTTCGACAGGAGCACCTGTAATGATCATACCGTCGAACTTTAAATGTTTAATTTCACGAAACGTTTTATAAAATTCATCTAGATGGTTTTTACTCGTTGTTTTTGTTTCATGTGTGACGGGATACAGTAGCGTAATATGTACTTGAAGCGGTGAGTTTCCTAACAGTCGAAGCAGCTGTGCCTCAGATTTTTCCTTTTCTGGCATTAGGTTTAAAATCACAATATTTAATGGACGGATATCCTGAGATGACGCCCGTGTTTCATCCATAACAAAAATACGTTCGCTTTCTAAAATCTCCTTGGCAGGAAGATTGCGCGGAATATTAATAGGCAATGAACGGTACCTCCTAGTAGAAGTATTCTACACGTGCAGATGACGCGTATCTGTATTATATGAATATACAGATAATTTATCAACCTTGATGTTTCCGTGGATAGAGTTAATGATCAAGTTAATTTTTAAGGGATGGACAATATTTATCATACTGTTTTTTGTTTCAACCATTCAGCAAACTACAGAAAACAATCGGATAGAAGAACACGCTGAGGGAAAAATAGGTGAAAAGGATGATTTTCATAAATGTGAACATTTCAGCTAAAATTTTTTTAATCATTCGTATTTTATAAAAAAGATGTTAAAATGGCAGTGAACAATAAATGAGATAGAAATGAGGTTTTTTTTATGGATTTAACTTCAAAAGTCAAAAGTGATTTAGAGATTGCACAAGAAGCCAAAATGAAGCCGATTAAGGACATAGCGACGCAGCTTGATATTCAAGAGCATGAATTAGAGCCTTATGGGCACTACAAAGCTAAGCTCTCTCTTGAGATCATGGATCGTTTACATACGAAAGAGGATGGAAAAGTAATTCTAGTGACGGCGATTAATCCTACACCAGCAGGAGAGGGAAAATCGACGGTAACGGTTGGACTTGGTCAAGCGTTAAATCGTTTGGACAAAAAAGCGATTATTGCGATGCGTGAACCATCACTAGGTCCTGTGATGGGAATTAAAGGTGGAGCAGCAGGCGGCGGATATTCGCAGGTTATTCCAATGGAAGATATCAATTTGCATTTCACTGGGGATCTTCACGCAATTACGACTGCGAACAACGCGCTAGCAGCACTTCTTGATAATCATATTCACCAGGGCAACGCACTGCGCATTGACACACGTAAAATTACGTGGAAACGCGTGCTTGATATGAATGATCGTGCTCTTCGTCAAGTAGTAGTTGGTTTAGGTGGACCAACACAAGGTGTTCCAAGAGAAGACGGATTTGATATTACGGTTGCATCGGAAATCATGGCGATTTTCTGTTTAGCGACGGATACGCAAGATTTAAAACGTCGTCTCGCACGAATTGTTGTGGGCTACAACATGGATAATGAGCCCGTAACGGTGCAAGATTTAGGAGCAGAAGGTGCACTTACGCTTCTTTTAAAAGATGCGATCAAACCGAACCTTGTGCAAACACTTGAACATACGCCAGCCATTATCCACGGCGGGCCGTTTGCGAATATTGCACACGGTTGTAACAGCGTGATTGCGACAAAGATGGCTGCTAAACTTGGGGATTATGTCGTAACAGAGGCTGGATTTGGTGCTGATTTAGGTGCTGAAAAATTCTTGAACATTAAAGCAAGAATGGCTGATTTTACCCCGGAAGCTGTCGTTGTCGTAGCAACGATTCGTGCTTTAAAAATGCACGGTGGAGTAGCAAAAGATCAGTTAAAAGAAGAAAATGTTCAAGCGCTAATGGGTGGAATCGAAAACTTGAAGAAGCATACGGAAACGATTGAAGCATTCGGTGTTCCATACGTGGTAGCAATTAATCGCTTTATTACAGATACAGATGCTGAAGTAGAGGCATTGCTGGCATGGTGTCAGGAACAAGGAATTCCGGTTGCGCTCACCGAAGTATGGGAAAAAGGTGGCGAAGGTGGATTAGAGCTCGCAAAAACGGTTCTAGACGTCATGGAAAAAGAAACAAACAAGTTTGCACCGCTGTATGATGTGAGTGATTCCATTGCATCTAAAGTTGAAACGATTGCTAAGGTGGTATATGGAGCAGACGGAGTCGAGTTTTCTGCCAAGGCACAAAAACAAATGAAGCAGTTTGAACAAAACGGGTGGAATAACCTGCCGATCTGTATGGCTAAAACACAATATTCACTAAGTGATGATCAAACAAAGCTAGGTAGACCGTCAGGATTCACCATTTCTATTCGTGAATTCCGACCTTCTATTGGGGCAGGTTTCTTAGTGGCATTAACGGGAAGTATTATGACGATGCCAGGATTGCCAAAACAACCAGCTGCATTAAAAATGGACATTGATGAAGATGGTAAAGCAGTAGGTATTTTTTAAGCGAACTGAAATGAATGATCGGAAAGAAGCGCGATTTCGCGCTTCTTTTGTCATATGATGATTAAGAACAGAATAAACCGTCTACACTTAAAAGATATGATGCATATCGGAGCGTTGTTTAAATGAGACAGCACCATGAAAAATAGGATAAACTATTAGCAAAAGAGGAACAGAAAGGAGGGCCCAGTATGTTTGATCCCATTGTATTTGATAACTTAAAAGTCGTGGTTGAAGGTGAGATCTACGACTTAGACTTAGAGGGCATTATTTCTGTGGTGAATCGAGAAGACTTGGTAGACCTGGCCCAATTTTCGAGGTTGTACTGTATTTCTTTTCAAAGACGTTCAACGGTAACAGCGACTATGAAGCTAACAACAGACCTTGATAACATTTATGCAGAACTTTCAACGCGAAAACAGCGTAAAGAACGTCCTGCATGCCGAGTGGAAGTGCATTTCACTTTGCAGGATGCCAAACCGTTTTCCGATGAGATGTGTGCAGAAATTCAGAACACGATGGTCGACCTTTGGGGTGGCGATTATCCAATCGAACAAAAGATTTCATACATATACGGTAGCAATCATTATGAAAATAAAGTGACCGTGGCGTTTAATCGCTTCATCTATGAAGATCAGGTGGATGATTTAATCCAGATGATTGATTACATGTTAAAGACCCTAGAAAAGCTAGGAGCGATTTATCCTTAAATCGTCTTTCCTGAGCTTTTTTAGTTGGTATTTGAACGAAAACCTCTTACAATGAGAAAAAAGGAGGCGTTTGCATGAGTGTATATGAATTTTCAGCTAAAACGATTCAAGGTGAGGACGTATCGTTAGAGAAGTATAAAGGAAAGGTGCTCCTCATTGTAAATACGGCAAGTAAATGTGGATTTACCCCACAGTACAAAGAGTTACAGGCTGTTTATGAGGAGTACAAGGAACAGGGATTAGATATCCTTGGTTTCCCATGTAATCAGTTTGGTGGTCAAGAGCCTGGAAGTGAAGTGGACATTGAGCAATTTTGTGAGCTAAATTACGGCGTTACCTTCCCAATGTTTGCGAAAGTAGACGTGAAAGGAAACAATGCACACCCATTGTTTACATACTTGAGCGAAAAGGCGCCTGGTCTGTTAGGATCAAAAGCAATTAAATGGAATTTCACGAAGTTCCTTGTAACGAAAGAAGGAGATGTTGTGAAGCGATATGCTCCTCAAACATCTCCAGCAGATATCAAAAAGGACATTGAAGAATTGCTGGCAAAATAAGCTTTTTATAAAACGACTAGGAGAATGTACTCCTAGTCGTTTTTTGGTGCAAATAAATAGTTGAATTTCCTACAGCCAGTCCTACTTAAACCTCATACTATAAAACAAACTAGTAAAAAAGGGTGAGAATATGAACTGGTTTGTTAATCTATCATTTGGCAAGAAAATTTTTAGCCTCGTTGCTGTGGCGGTATTATTCATTTTAACGGTAAGCGGCATATCCTATAATTACATGAGTCAAATGGCGAATAATTCAGACGTCATGTATTCAAACCGCCTTGTATCAGTAGATCTAATGAATAAAATTCGTTACAACATTCAAGCTAGCGAGTCGGCTGGATTGAAAAATATGTTAACAGAGGATCAAAATTCGATGAAGCAATATAATCAGCAAATTGCTGACAATAAGAAAAAGAATGATCGATTTTTAAAGCTGTATGCAAATACGCATATGGGAAAAACGGAGAAACAAAAATTTAATTTGTTACAAAAACAATTTGCAACCTATCGAGATGCTCGAAAAGTAGCGCTAGATCTGGCAAATGCCAATAAAAATGAAGAAGCATATCAATATTATGTAAAAAATGTAAGTGGAAAATTTAACAAGGTAAGTACCACTTTAGATGAATTAGTAGACTTAAATGCCAATAGTGCTAAAGCATTGAATGACCAGTCTAAAGCAAGTTTCCAAAAAGCCGTGTGGATTACTCTTGGAATTACAGCAGGAGCCATCATTATTTTCATCCTTCTCGCGATGTATGTGACGCGTACGATTACTCGACCAGTAGCCGCGATGAAAGATTTAATGAAGCATGCAGAAGATGGGGATCTAACGGTACACGGTGATTATCAGTCAAAAGATGAACTTGGACAGCTTACGTCTTCGTTTAACAATATGATTACAGGGCTTCGTCGTACAATTAAAGATATTCAAAGTAATGCTGTGTCACTGGCTGCTAATTCTGAGGAGCTTACAGCGATCGGGGAGCAGTCAAAAGAGTCTGCAGATCAAGTAGCAAGTGATGTACAACAAGTTGCAAGGGGAGCAGCAGAGCAAGGGAAGCAGGCAGAAGAGGGGGCAAAAGGAACAGAGGAAGTGAGCATTGGCATTCAGCGTATTGCGAGTAGCTCCACAGAAGTAGCTGATCTCGCTTTAAAAGCTGCTGAAGGGGCGCAGCAAGGAAATGCGTTTGTACAGAAAGCCATTTCACAAATGGAAAATATTCAAGATTCCGTAGAAGAAACCGCTCAGGTCATTCAGTTACTAGATGACCGAGCAAAAAACATCGAGCGTATTGTGAGTGTCATAACGGATATTGCTTCACAAACGAATCTATTAGCTCTCAATGCTGCCATCGAAGCCGCAAGAGCCGGCGAGCAAGGAAAAGGATTTGCAGTTGTTGCGGATGAAGTACGCAAATTGGCGGAGCAGTCAGCGAGCTCTTCAAGAGAAATTACCGATCTAATCAAAGGAATTCAGAAAGATTCCGTTAAATCCGTCGAATCAATGAGAAGAGTAAAAGAAGAATCAAAATCTGGAACGGAGATCATTGGACAAGTAGGCAGTGTGTTTGGGCATATTCTCGAGCAATCGGAAAGTGTAGCTCACCAAGTTCAAGACGTGTCTGCGACGTCAGAGGAGATTTCCGCTGTTAGTGAGGAGCTAAATGCAGCGGTAGGAGAAATTAGCGCCATCGCGAATCAAACGGCTCGAAATTCAGAAAGTGTAGCAGCTTCTACTCAACAACAGCTCGTCGCAATTGAAGAACTTTCTTCCGCATCAGCGCATTTATCCAGAATGGCAGAAGATTTGCAAACGCTTGTTGGAAAATTTACGGTGTGAGGGGGATAAAACGTGTTGGTAAATAAGTCTGTCATCGTAAAGGTTGGAGAAGAAGAGTTTGCCATTCAGATTGACTACGTTATCTCGATTGAACGGATGCAGCACTATCGGAGATTTCCAGGACCTGAAGGACTTTTAAAAGGGATGATGCAAGTACGTGGGGAAGTCATTCCCATTATGTCTCTAGCAAACTATTTCGGAGAGCGTCATGATAAGGAAGAGCAGGAGCAGCGTATTGTGGTGATTGAATATCATCATAAGGTCATTGGAGTGATCGTCGATGAGGCAACAGATGTGGTAACCATTGAACCAACGAACGTACAGAAAATTCAAGAGATGGAAACCGTTAAGCTTGGCGAGCGAATGATTATTTTATTGGATGTCCCTTCTATTATTAACAAAGCGATTTTATCATAAGAAACGCCCTTACTCATCGTCTTATCCGCTGGGTAAGGGCGTTTTCCTTCGTTATTTATCAAGGGAGATGGTTTGCTGAGTTGAGTGAAGAAAGGAAGCAGGAACTCCATACGATTCTGGATACGTATAGAAGTTTTGCACAGCCTTAATTCGTTTAGGAAGAGGAGGATGGGTAGATAGTTTTTCACTCATCCATACGAAAAGGCCCGTTTCTCTCATACTAGTTGCAATGTATTCTTTTACATTTAAGTTTATAGATAGCGGGGTACCTACAGCTAACACTCCTAGTGCATGAACAGCTGCCTGCTCATTTTTAATATAAGCACTAGCCATGCGGTCACACGTATACTCACAAGCTCTCGAATAAGCACTTCCTAAATAAGGAACCCACATGGCAGGTAAAATAAGTATGTTTTTGATGATGTGATTTTGTTTAATATGAGCAAGCTCGTGGGCGATGACAAACTGTAGCTCCTCATCATGGCCTTCAGCGGCTATTTCCACAATATTTGAGTAGAGAACAACAAAGTTTCGTCCGAAAAAACGAGTCGCGAACGCATTAAGCGCGCCCTCAGACTGAACGATAAATATGTGGGGAAGGCGGATTAAATCCATTTCTTCGATCATCTTAGCGGCTTTTTTATGAATGTCAGGATACTGTTTTTCGGTAAGTCGAACGCCGTTTCGTCGGATTGATCCCATAATTAGTCCGTGTGTCCACCATGAAACAAATAGTCCCAAGATTAGAACGATAATGCCAACAATGCTAAAGATGAGTAGGAAATAGATAATGATACTTACAATTAAACATAGAATAAAGTAGATTTTTTCCTTATCATGAACAAGCTGACGGTGCATGTGCATTCCTCCTAAAAATGTACAAAGGTATTTAGTCTAAAAAGACAATTCCTTTTTTTGGATGTTGTGAAACGTCTTTTTTTATGAGAAGTGAACGGCTCGTTCTGAAAAGCGTTTAGTGTTACAATAGGTGAATAAAAAGCTCGATTAAAAATAGCATAGGAATAGAGGAAAACGATGAATCAAAGAGTAGAGATTATTGAGCAAACAAAGGGTTGGGTAAAGGAGAAATTGGCTCATGATTACAGCGGCCACGACTGGGATCATATTCAGCGCGTGCACCGAAATGCGCTGCTAATCGCAAAAGACGTAGAAGTAGATGTACTCGTAATTGAACTAGCGGCTCTCCTTCATGACGCGGTAGACGAAAAGCTCTTTTTAGATGTGGAGCAGGCTTACCGAGATGTAAGAGCTCTATTGGAACAGTTTGCGATTACGACGGAGCAAACCGAGCACGTCATCACGATCCTTCGAGGAATATCATTTAAAGGAGGTCAGCAACCGCCTCTTAAGACAATGGAAGGTCATATCGTTCAGGATGCGGATCGTTTAGATGCGATTGGAGCAATTGGCGTAGCCAGAACGTTTACATATGGAGGGTCAAAGGGACACCGAATGTACGATGAGGAATTAGCGGTTCGTGATCATATGACCGCAGAAGAGTATCGTAAAAACGAGTCGACCCCAATTCATCATTTTTATGAAAAGCTTCTGAAGCTCAAAGATTTAATGAACACAGATAAAGGGAGAGAACTAGCAGAAGAACGTCATGCGTTTATGGAGCAATTTTTACAACAATTTTTGAAAGAATGGAATGGTTTAGCATGAAAATATTAGCGGTTGAGGGATTAACAAAATCCTACGGAGAAAAAGAATTATTTGATCACCTGTCATTTACGATCTCAGAAAATGAGCGAATTGGGTTAATTGGTGTGAACGGAACAGGGAAATCCACCCTACTAAAAATTATTGCCGGTCTAGACGTATCGGACAACGGTGAGATTACGCACCCAAAAGACTATCACATCAGCTATCTAGCACAGCATCCTGAGTTCAATCCAGATTGGACAGTTCTAGAGCAAATCTTTAGCGGTGACACGCCTCTTCTACAGCTTTTAAAGGAATATGAGCTCGCACTTTATCGATTGCAGCAGGATTCAATGAACGAAAGCTATCAGCAAGACGTGTTTCGTCTGCAACAGCGCATGGATGCGATGAATGCATGGGATGCCAATTCAAATGCGCAGGCCATTTTAAACAAGCTCGGCATCACAAAAATGGATGCCAAAATGGGTGAAATGTCAGGCGGACAGAAAAAAAGAGTGGCGCTGGCACAATGCCTTATCGAAACACCTGATTTATTGATTTTGGATGAGCCGACCAACCACCTTGATTATCAAACGATCAAATGGCTTGAGGAGTACCTCTCACGCTATCAAGGATCCCTTTTACTTGTAACGCATGATCGTTATTTCTTAGACGCCATTACAAACCGTATGTTTGAACTTGAAGGTGGTCACATCTATGCGTACGAAGGCAACTACGCGGCTTTTCTAGAAGGAAAAGCGATTCGTGAGGAAAATGAGCGCGCTACACAGGCGAAGCTTCAAAACTTGTACCGAAATGAACTGGCATGGATTCGTCGCGGAGCAAAAGCAAGAACGACAAAGCAAAAAGCGAGAATTCAGCGCTTCGAAGATCTTGAAGGGAAATTGGGAGGTCCTGAGAGCGAAAAGTTAGACATGAGCCTCTCGGGAAGTCGCCTTGGAAAGAAAGTATTTGAACTAAGCGCTGTATCAAAGTCATACGAAGATAAGACGCTTGTCAGAGATTTGACGCATATCATCCAAAAACGAGATCGTTTAGGGATTACGGGACAAAACGGAAGTGGAAAATCGACACTGTTGAATATGATTGCAGGACGAATTGAACCAGATGCAGGGGAAATCGACCGTGGTCAAACGGTGAAGATCGCTTATTATACGCAGGAAAATGACGACATGGATCTTAATCAGCGCATGATCGACTATGTAAAAGAGTCAGCAGAGGTGATTCATGCGAGTGACGGAAAAACGCTGTCTGCTTCGCAAATGCTTGAGCGCTTTTTATTCCCGTCTCATACACACGGCACCCCAATTCGTAAATTATCGGGTGGGGAACGTCGACGTCTCTACTTATTGAAGCTGCTAATGACGGAACCAAATGTCCTTTTACTAGATGAGCCGACCAATGATTTAGATACGCAAACGCTAACGATTCTAGAAGACTATTTAGAAGAGTTTCCGGGTGTCGTAATCACGGTTTCGCATGACCGCTATTTCTTAGATAAAGTGGCTGATTATCTATTCGTGTTTAAAGGTCAGGGAGAAATTGAAACATATTTCGGTGCTTACACAGAGTACCTTGAAAAAGAAGAAACGAAGCAAAAAGAACCTGTGGTGAAAAAAGAAAAAGTGGAAAAGTCACAGCCTGAAAAAACGAAAAAGCGCCGCTTATCCTACAAGGAACAAAAAGAGTGGGAAGAGATTGAGGATCGAATTGCAGAAGCTGAGGAAGAAGTTGAACGATTAACGGCTGAAATTGAGCAGGCAGGAAGCAACTATGAAAAAGCGCATCAGCTGTCTGTTGCTCAAGAGGAAGCAAATGCCGAACTAAACCGACTAATGGATCGTTGGGCAGAGCTTTCAGAACTTGTGGAAGAACTACAAGGATCGTAATAAAAAAGCGTGTCGCCAAAGGCGACACGCTTTTTTTAGAGGGTTCAGCATATTAGACGGTAGACTTTCGTGTATGCTACAATTCAAGATAGGAATTTGTATTAAAGGAGCGGTTAAACATGAGAATTAAATCAATCGAACCTACCCCAAGTCCAAACACGATGAAGATTAGTTTAGACGAAGTTTTACCTGGTGGGAAAAGCAACAATTACAACAAAGACAACGTGCAGGAAGCACCCGCAGTAATTCAAGAAATTATGAATGTCGAAGGAGTGAAAGGCGTCTATCATGTCGCAGACTTCTTAGCCGTAGAGAGAAATGCAAGATACGATTGGCAACAGCTTCTTCCACTTGTGCGTGCCGCATTCGGTGAATCAGTAGAAGAAAATGAGGAACAAGCGCAGCAACCAAACGATCACTTTGGTGAAGTGAAAGTGTCCATTCAAGTCTTTAAAAATGTTCCGATGCAAGTAAAGTTAGCGGACGATCATAATGAAAAACGCTTTGGTCTTCCAGAACGCTTTCAGCTAGCCGTTGCGGAAGTTCAACGCTACGCAGATAACGTCGTATTAGAACGTAAGTGGAAAGAGCAAGGGGTTCGCTACGGTGAGCTTGAAGAAATTGGTCAAGAAGTAGTCGAGGAAATCTCAGCAGCTTACCCAGAAGAGCGATTACATCGTCTTGTCAAAGCGGCGAAGGATGAAAAGGAAGGAACGGTTACTGTTCAGCCTCGTTCAAGCTATAAAGTAACGACTGACATGTTAAACGAAGAAGATTGGCAAAAGCGCTACGCACATCTAGAACAAATGAATCCGACAGAAGAGGATCTTCCTGTTTTAGAGAAAGCCTTACACGATGAGAAGCCATCTATTCGTCGTTTAGCTACTGTTTATCTTGGCATGATTGAAGATAAAGCGGTGCTTCCGTATCTTTACGAAGCGCTTAAGGACAAGTCTGTAACGGTACGTCGTACTGCGGGTGATTGCTTATCAGACCTAGGTTTTGAAGAAGCAGCTCCTGCTATGTGTGAAGCGTTACAGGATAAAAACAAACTTGTACGCTGGCGTGCGGCGATGTTTTTATATGAAGTGGGAGATGACGCTTCCCTTCCAGCGCTTAAGGCTGCGGAAAATGATGCCGAGTTTGAAGTAAGCATGCAAATTAAAATGGCCATTGAGCGTATCGAAGGCGGAGAAGAAGCAAAAGGATCCGTTTGGAAACAGATGACCGAAAGTAGAAAATAACAATGAAAGAAGGCTTATAAGGCCTTCTTTTCTTTTGTTTTAAAAGAAAGCGCTACCAAATGGTCAGAATAAATAAAAAGATTAAAAAATTCTGATAATAAGGTTGAAAAAGTAAAGAAAAAGGTCTATATTGTTTTAAATATAGAGAATATTTCATTTATTTGAGGTTAGGGAGGAACTAATAATGAGCAAAGATCTTAGAATTCGTAGTAAGGCAATCAGTGAAGATGCAAGACGAGCACCGAACCGTGCCATGCTCAGAGCAGTTGGGTTTAAAGATGAAGATTTTAAAAAACCGATGATTGGAATTGCAGGAACGTGGAGTGAAGTTACTCCTTGTAATATACATATTGATCAATTAGCGATAAAAGCAAAAAAAGGTGTAAGTGAGGCCGGTGGTGCACCACTTATTTTTAATACGATTACCGTGTCAGATGGGATTTCAATGGGAACAGATGGAATGCGCTACTCTCTTCCAAGCCGTGACGTTATTGCTGACTCAATTGAAACCGTAGTGGGCGCTGAAAATCTTGACGCCTACGTAGCGGTTGGAGGCTGTGATAAAAATATGCCTGGCTGTATGATTGCCATTGCGCGCTCTGAAGTACCAGCGTTGTTTGTGTACGGCGGAACGATTTCACCTGGATACCATAACGGCAAAAAGTTAGACATCGTATCCGTATTTGAAGGAGTAGGACAATACAATGCAGGAAAAATCACGCGTGAAGAATTAAATGATATCGAGTGTCACGCGTGTCCCGGGGCTGGGTCGTGCGGTGGAATGTACACGGCAAATACGATGGCATCGGCTATTGAAGCATTAGGAATGAGTTTACCTGGAAGTTCATCTAATCCAGCGGAATCACCGAATAAGCTAGATGATTGCTACAAAGCTGGACAAGCAGCGTATCATTTGCTTGAAAAAGGAATCTATCCAAAAGACATCATGACGAAAAAAGCATTTGAAAATGCGATTACGGTCGTTATGGCGCTTGGAGGTTCCACAAATGCCGTTCTTCATTTATTAGCCATTGCACATTCAGTAGAAGTAGATCTAGATTTAGATGATTTCGATCGTATTCAAAAGAAAGTGCCTCACTTAGCTGATTTAAAACCGAGCGGGAAGTACGTAATGGAGGACTTACATGAAATTGGTGGAATTCCTGCCGTTATGAAACTATTGCTTGAAGAAGGATACTTGCACGGTGATTGTTTAACGGTAACAGGAAAAACGGTCGCAGAAAACTTAGCTGATGCACCTTCTTTAAAAGAGGGCCAAGATATCATCCAGCCCGTATCAAAACCACTTCGCGAAGCGGGACCACTTGTTATTTTAAAAGGAAACCTAGCACCAAGCGGGGCACTTGCAAAAGTATCGGGTGTGAAGTACTCGTCATACGGGGGCCTGCAAAAGTGTTTGATACCGAGGAAGAAGCAACACAGGCCGTGATGAACAACGAAATCGTAGACGGTGATGTGCTAGTTATTCGCTATGAAGGTCCAAAAGGTGGTCCTGGTATGCCTGAAATGCTCTCACTATCTGCCATTCTTGTCGGGAAAGGGCTTGGAGAATCTGTTGCGCTTCTAACAGACGGTCGTTTTTCAGGTGGAACACATGGACTTGTTGTAGGACACATCGCACCTGAAGCACAGGTTGGGGGGCCAATTGCTCTTCTTCAAACAGGGGACGAAGTGACCATTGATTCGGTTACCCAGGAGATTACGATGAATGTGGGCGCTGATGAGTTAGAACGTCGTCGTGAAGATTGGGTTGCACCGCCGCTTCACAATAAGGGCGTTCTTGGTAAATATGCACGCCTCGTATCATGTTCATCAAAAGGGGCTGTAACAGACCTTTTTGAAGAAGCTGAGCAAAAAGTGCCGGTCAAAAAATAAACGAAAAGGACTCCTTGTTTAAGGAGTTCTTTTTTTTGAGTGAGATCGCCTCCTTTATAAATTCCGTCTAACGATGGGAAATTACGGTTCATTTCATTGCGCTATAGCCTGCATTTGTAGTATGCTGTAAGCGTTAAAGGAACGTGAGGAGGTAATTCACCATGTCAATGGCTTATGAAGAATATATGCGTCAATTGGTTCAACCAATGCGCACAGAGTTAACAAATGCAGGATTTGCAGAATTACGTGATGAAAACGCAGTAGAGGAATTTATGGAAAAAGTGGAAGGAACAACGTTTGTTGTTGTCAATTCCGTATGCGGATGTGCGGCTGGATTAGCACGACCTGCTGCTACTCAGGCAGTATTGCACAGTGAGAAAAAGCCTGACCATATCGTAACGGTTTTTGCTGGTCAAGATAAAGAGGCAACGGCAAAAATGCGCGAATACTTTGATGGAATTGAACCGTCTTCTCCATCCATGGCTCTTTTAAAAGGAAAAGAAGTGCTTCACTTTATTCCTCGTCATGATATTGAAGGACAGCCGCTTGAAGCGATTTTTGAAAACATCGTGCAAGCACTTGATAAGCACTGCTAATTGTCGAATTTCTGACACAGCATATAGGTAGATATTAAAAAGAGTTACGCATATACTTTTGTAAAGAGAAAAGGATGTCATTATGACATCCTTTTTTAACGGAAGCAGGAGGAGCAATGAAAGTGATTGTCACGACAGCCGGTCGAACGAATCAAGAAATGGTTAAAAAAGCAAGAAGCGTAGCAGGTGAGCTTTGTGTGCCATACGTTACGAGAAACAAAGAGTCTATTTTCACTCTTCAGCAGCGGGAGGAGGCAGATGTAATCGCCGTTGGCAAAAATCGGTTGGAGCTTCATCCGTATGACGGAGAGGAGCCCATTTTCTTTCATCCCAATTCATCCATGTTTCGGGCTAAACGAGTGCTAAGGGGAGAGTACGATCCTTTTCTTGAAGCGACGAAATTAGAAGAAGGAATGAGTTTTCTAGATTGTACGCTTGGGCTCGCCTCTGACAGTATTATTGCGAGTCTTGTGACAGGGGAAAGCGGCCGCGTAATGGGGATTGAAGGAAATCGATACGTTGCGTATCTTGTGAAAGAGGGATTACAGTCATGGTCTACAGGTGTCTCAGAGCTTGATGAAGCCATGCAGCGTATTTTCGTTCATCATCAAACCTTTGAAGCCTACTTACGCTGCTGTGAGGATAACAGTGTGGATGTAGTCTACTTTGATCCGATGTTTTCAGAGACCATTGAGGAATCTGATGGCATCAGAGGATTAAAACAAGTAGCCTTATATACCACACTTTCAGAAGAAGTAATGGAAGAAGCAAAGCGGGTTGCTAAGAAGCGAGTAGTATTAAAAGATCACTGGCAGAGTAACCGTTTTGAACAGTTCGGGTTTGACGTTTATCGTCGTAAAACCGCTAAATTCCATTTTGGTGTGTTAGAGGTTTAAGCGTTTTAAAGAAAATGGAGTTAGATGATCCTCATATGAAATGGAAGCAAATTCAAAAGCTGAAGTCATCCTTGTGACTTCAGCTTTTTTTAATCCACGATCGTTAGAATAATGAAGAATGCGAGCATCGAAAAGCACGCTGATACAAATACGGCATCCAAAAGCATGTCCTCCTTTTATTTTGAAATAAGTGATGAAAAAATGAAACCTTTTACTGATTTGCTCGTCTATATAGAAAGTCGCTTTTTTTGACGACTAGTATTCATGTTTGTATAATCGAAAGTTTTTTCAATATTGTTACTTATTATGGTCTGTTTTAAAAACTTTTATAAGGAAGAAAGTAAAACGTTTTCATCTATGATACAATTGACGAGAACATGGAAACGAATAGAACGAAAAGGTTTAACTAGTATGAGCAGAGGTTATAGAGTATCATCAGCTTATTTATAAATGAACGTGAATGATAGATAAAGGAGATTAGCAGAGGAAAGGAAGACGTACGATGCCAAAATGGATGCGTAAAACACTCATTGTCTTAATAACGGTTTGTACATTTGGACTGGTCACTCCACCGGAATACTTGTACGTAGACGAAGCAGAAGCAAGTAACACCAATCACAAAGAAAACTATGTTCAGGAAGCATCTCCGGACGAATTAGCTTATTATTATAACGAAACGCCCCAAGAGGAAACAGAAACGCCAGAAGCATTCGTGACGAATGCGATGCAGTCCATTGAAGCACAGTCGGTAGAGAAATTCGGAACAAAAATTGGTCCGAAAATTGACGATCAGTTTCGTGCTCAAGTGTTGCCACAAATTGAACAAACGCTGACGGCCTTTGTGGAACAATATCCTCATCTTGATAACTTAGAAATTAGTGAGCATCCTGCTGGAGGTTACGGTGAAAAGATTTTTCATGTGTATGATCGTGAGACAAATCAAGATTTAATTCGATTCCACGTGCGCCGAGATCATCCACCAAAAGAAGGGTATTGGTTTAATTTCCATTACCACATGGCTGACGACCAGTTCCAAAAACATTATGATCTAGCCAAAATATATTGGAATAACAATGAACCACCAAAATGGTATAGCTAAAAACCACTCCAACGAGTGGTTTTTTTGTGTGTATTTAGTTTTAATAAATGTATGTTCTAAATAATCTGTTTTAAAAAACGCCAGTATGTAAAAAAGATGGGGCGTAAGCAATCAAGTAAAGGTTTTCAGGAAGAGAAAAAGGAATAATATAAAGTAGATAGACGATGGCAAAGAAAAAAAGGGAGGCGTAACATGAAAGAAATGATTGAAACAAAATCTACGGCTGAACTTGATTTAAAGGCTACACCTACTTCTTCACCTATTGAGGAATATCAGCGTATCGCAAGCGGTGGTTCTCTAAATAAAGAAAGGATAAAAGATATAGGGAACCTTCCAAAAGGAATTAGATATCTTGGGTATTTTTTAATTGGTAGCCTAGGCGCGATGATGATTATTGGCGGATTATTAAATTTCCTATAATGTGACGTCTCTTACAATGCTATGCATTAAGAAGGTCTCTTTCATTTACTGACGGTAGTAAAGGATTCGCTATCGAATCAAACAAGTGGGAAAGAGGCCTTTTTGCGAAGCGCTAAATCGAAAAAATGCGCTTTTTACGAAAAATCATTTACAGATGAAAAAAATTTTCGTTATAATGATTCAATAATCTGAAAATTATAACGGGAGGAATCATCATGAATGCATTTACAGGAACATCGGTTGAATCCTACAAGCAGCGCTACATAAATCGGGGAAGATTGCTTGTTAGCTGCCCTGACAAGCAAGGGATTGTCGCAAGTGTCTCAAAGTTTTTATATGACCATGGAGCAAATATTATTGAGTCCAATCAATATTCCACCAATCCATCAGGTGGAACATTTTTTATTCGCATTGAATTTGAGATGGAGGAATTAGCTGAACGAAAAGCGACTCTTGAGAAAGAGTTCGGTTCTATTGCGGCAGTTTTTAACATGGAATGGAAATTTACGCGTGTATCAGAACTAAAAAGGACAGCCGTTTTCGTATCAAAGGAGCTTCATTGTCTGCTTGAATTGCTATGGGAATGGCAAAGTGGCGAATTAATGTGTGATTTGGCGCTGGTCATTAGTAATCACGAAGAAGCGCGAAGTGTTGTCGAATCATTCGGGATTCCGTTTTACTATTTGCCCGCGTCAAAAGATATTCGAGAAGAAGTAGAGAAAAAGCAGCTAGCCATCCTTCAAAAGGAAGAAATCGATGTCATTATTTTAGCACGATATATGCAAATTCTTACCTCCAACTTTGTTCAAGCCCATCCATATCAAATCATCAACATTCATCACTCATTTCTTCCGGCTTTTATTGGTGCAAAACCGTATCATCGTGCGTATGAGCGTGGAGTAAAGTTAATTGGTGCGACGTCTCATTACGTGACGGACGATCTTGATGAGGGCCCAATTATTGAGCAGGATATTGAAAGGGTCAATCACCGTAATCAAGCAGAAGATTTAAAGAAAATTGGGCGCTCTATTGAGCGACGAGTGTTAACCAATGCGGTCAAATGGCATTTAGAGGATCGTGTCATTGTCCATGAAAATCGCACGATTGTGTTTAATTAGCGTTTAGCATTTGTTCACATAAGATTTCCTTGTTTCTCCTTACAGACACCTTTACAATGAAAAGAGAAATATAGTAGAAGGAAGTGCATGATATGAATCAATATTTACAATTGTGTGAGCATATTCTCACAAATGGGACAAAAAAAGAAGACCGAACAGGTACAGGAACGATAAGTACGTTTGGACATCAAATGCGCTTTAATCTACAAGAAGGATTTCCGCTTTTAACAACGAAAAAGCTTCACTTAAAATCAATCATTCATGAACTGCTCTGGTTTTTAGACGGGGATACGAATGTAAAATATCTTCAGGATAACGGCGTGCGTATTTGGAACGAATGGGCAGATGAACAAGGGGAGCTTGGACCTGTATACGGTCATCAGTGGCGCTCTTGGCCGACGCCTGGTGGTGGTCACATTGATCAAATTACAAAAGTAGTGGAACAAATCAAACATAATCCAGATTCAAGACGCATGATTGTCAGCGCGTGGAACGTAGCGGACGTAGACAACATGGCGCTTCCCCCGTGTCATTGCTTGTTCCAATTTTATGTGGCGGATGGCAAGTTATCATGTCAGCTCTATCAGCGCTCTGCAGACGTGTTCTTAGGGGTTCCGTTTAATATCGCTTCTTATGCGCTATTAACGATGATGATGGCGCAAGTGTGCGGATTAGAACCAGGTGATTTTGTTCATACGCTTGGGGATGCGCATATTTACTCCAATCATATTGAACAAGTAAACCTTCAGCTAACACGTGAGCCAAGAAGTTTACCGAAAATGAAGATCAATCCGAACGTTACGTCCATTTTTGACTTTACGTTTGAAGACTTTGAATTAACGGAGTACGATCCACATCCTCATATTAAAGGAGCTGTGAGCGTGTGATTTCGTTAATTGCAGCCATGGATCAAAAGCGCTTAATCGGAGCGGACAACGATATGCCTTGGCGCTTGCCAGCAGATCTAGCTTATTTTAAAAAGATAACAATGGGTCACCCTGTAGTAATGGGACGCAAAACGTTTGAATCGATTGGAAGACCACTTCCAGGTCGTGAGAACATTGTTATTACACGCAACGCTGACCTACATCTTGATGGTGTAACCATCGTTACTTCTCTAGATGAATTACAAAACGCTTCCGCATCAAAAGAGGTATTTGTGATCGGTGGAGGAGAAGTGTATAAGCAAACGATGGCGGTTGCTGACAGGCTTTATATCACGCATATCGAGGAAACGTTTGAAGGTGATACGCATTTTCCGGAAATTGACGTTTCTGTATGGAAAGAAGTGTCGCGCACACCAGGCATAAGGGATGAGAAAAATCCGTATTCATATTCGTTTGTCGTATATGAACGCAGATAAATAACATAGAAGATGGATGGCTTAGTAGTCATCCATCTTTTTGTATTCGCTGCTAAATGGATAAATAATGAGTTATAACCATCGAAGTATTTAAATGACACAAACATCACATCCTTTTTAGGAGAAAGGGAGAATACGTATAACCGTTTGCGTGGATTAAAATTCAATGTATCGTTAAATAATAGCAACGTTTAAAAATGAGGAGGTGTGGTATGGATAGAGAAATGGCAAGGAGAATGTACGTCATGTTGGATGCAGGGTTAATTTGCTACAAGCATTATTACCCTTGGTGTGATTCCATCATTGAAAAACTTGAGGAGCCTCCCGTTTGGATTATTGAGTTATCAACGGTTAAATATATTGGGGATGCAAAAATAATCGTACACGAATATGCATTTTCTTTCGAAGAAACGATTTATGACCATGACTTCTTACGATATAACAAGTATTTCTTAGCGTGTTTGTATTTACGATATGAAAGAAACGAAATCTCCTGGGCTACATTTCTCTTTGAAGCAGGCAGATATTCAGACGGCATGGAATGTGGTGTGAACTGTGAGTATTTCTTTGAAATGCTTACAAGCTATGAGAATTCTCTTTATTCATCAACTCTAGAAAACTCACAATCCAAAGATGTTTATGTATTTATTAAGAACTCAATCGATGATGTAGTGGATCTTTACAATGGTTTTCAGAAATATTTTATTGAATTTGTACAAAAAGAAGGATAAATAGGAGGACGGAAAATGAATCTAGAAGAATATCGAAAACAGGTGGATTTACAAGAGGATTGGGCACCTGGATGGGATGCGATTGATCAGGCATTTGCGCGTCGCTACGGTGATCAAGAGCCTGCACATTTTGCAACTGACCTTCATGCTAGAGCGCTATTCGGTGGAGATGCCTTTTTGGATGGCTATAGTATTTACGATTCCCCGAGCGGTTACAAACATATTGTGACATATGGGATGACAGAATTGTACGCGAATGAACAAGCGTTTGGTGGAGAGTGGAGCAAATGGGGATACGAAATGACCTTAAAGTTAAAGGAGAACGCAGCCGAAGATTGCTTCTGGGGAATTGATATGCTCTCAAATCTGGGTCGCTATACATATACACAAGAGCGCTTTTTTGAACCACTACAATTTATTGGAGGAAACGGGGAATCCCTCCATATTGGCACGGATTCTGCCATTACGGCCCTTCTAGTTGTGAATGACACGGAAATCGATGGAGTGGATACGGTGCACGGACGGGTTGATTTCTTGCAGCTTGTGGGGATTACGGAGCGAGAATTAACGGTTCTAAAGGAGGATCGTGAGCAAGCGAGAACATTAGTAGAACGTATGAAAAAAGACAATCCGTATCTTATTACCGATATGGGTCGTACAACGTCCTATTTATAATGATATGGCATGAAAAAAGAAAGAGGAGCAAATTGTGCTCCTCTTTCTTTTTAGGCTTCCTCATGAACATATTTACGAAGTGATAGAATCATATGCTGAAATTCTTCCGGTTGCTGAAATTTTTCTGAACTCCAGTTAGCTTCTACCCACTGCAGGAGCTCTTCAGGAGAGTTAAATATTTCACCGCTTGTGTCTTCCTTACGAAGCATATAGCGACCGTTTTCTTCATCAACCGTTACTTCACAGGGGATGGCTCCATTTACCGCTTGAAGTGTGAATTCCATTTTCTTCTCCTCCTCATTGTTCGTACGTCTATTTTTTCTTTGTTACTAGTATTAGTTATACCCTTTTTTCATCCGTTTAAAGAAAAAAACCTTATTGAAAGAAAATAATGATTTTTCTTAATATTTTGTGATATAATGTACAAATTACTAAAGGAGAAGGAAGGAAGTTGAGGATGAAACAACAGGTGGAAAATCGAAAGAAAGTCGTACAACTAGAAGATATTATTATTGCAAATCAAATGATTAAAGATGTTGTTATTCATACTCCACTGCAAAAAAATGATATTTTATCCGAGCGTTATGAGTGCAACGTCTATTTAAAACGTGAAGATCTACAGGCTGTGAGGTCGTTTAAGCTGAGAGGGGCGTATAACAAAATTAAGAAGCTCACTCCTGAGCAACTAGAAAATGGAATTGCGTGTGCAAGTGCAGGAAACCATGCACAAGGCGTTGCGTATGCATGCCGCCATTTGAAAATTCAAGGGAAGATCTTTATGCCAAGCACCACTCCGCGACAAAAAGTGAATCAAGTCGGGTTTCTCGGAAAGGAATTTGTGGAGATTGTTCTGATAGGAGATACGTTTGACGATTCGTACGAAAAAGCGATTGCATGCAGTGATCAAGAGGGTCGAACCTTTATCCATCCCTTTGATGACACGGACGTAATTGCTGGTCAAGGCACGGTAGCGGTAGAAGTCTTAAACGATTGTGAAGAAGAAATCGATTACGTATTCGCAAGCATCGGAGGCGGAGGATTAATCTCAGGAATTGGTACATATTTTAAGAGTATTTCACCGCATACACAGCTCATTGGAGTGGAACCGAGTGGAGCACCAAGTATGCATACATCATTGCAAAAAGGAGAAGTGGTTACATTGGGGACCATTGATCCGTTTGTGGACGGGGCTGCCGTTAAGCGCGTTGGCACCCAGCCTTATGAGGTTTGCAAAAATCTATTAGATGATATTGTTGTCGTTCCAGAAGGAAAAGTTTGCTCAACCATTCTATCTCTTTATAATGAAAATGCGATTGTTGTAGAACCGGCGGGGGCGCTCCCTGTTGCAGCACTTGATGCATATCGTGAGCAGCTAAAAGGGAAAACGATTGTTTGTGTCATAAGCGGAGGAAATAACGACATTGGGCGTATGCAGGAAATCAAGGAAAAGTCGATGATTTTTGAAGGTCTTCAGCATTATTTCATCGTAAATTTTCCTCAGCGAGCAGGGGCACTAAGAGAATTTTTAGATGAAGTATTAGGACCTAACGACGATATTTCTCGGTTTGAATACACAAAGAAAAATAATAAAGATAGTGGGCCAGCTCTCGTCGGGATCGAGCTTAAATACAAAGAGGATTATGTTCCACTTGTTGCCCGAATGGAGAAAAAAGGATTTCCATTCACAGAAATTAATAAAAATAGTAATTTGTTTCATCTTTTTATCTAGTATGAGAGAGTAGTATTGCTAGCTCTTATAGGTCTTGAGAAGGAAGTTTGAAATTTTCTAATGAACCTCCATATTTAGACAACTTTTGCGCGATGAAACGGTGTATAATGAAACAAACGGGTGAAAAAGAGGATTGATATCTTGCTATTCAAAAGCCTTGAATTTATTCATGCAAGCGGCCAACGAGTAAAAGTGATTGATATTCCAATGTTGAGGGAAGATGATACGTTAAAATTTATGATCTCAGCTCGATTCGAAATCTTTTTAAGCAAGATTTACAGTGAGAAACATCCGAACAGCCTATATTCATTTAAAGACCACTTGAAACGAGTGTTAAAGTGGAAAGATTACGAACGGATTTTTTATTTCAATACGCTAAAACATAACGCATAAAAGAGATGGCAATTTTTCTATTAAATGTAGAAAAGTTGCCATTTTTTTATTTAGAATGGTGCTGTTAGCACAAAGAAAAAGGTGATATAATGATGTGCAAGGTATTATAAAGAGGTGACTTCATGGCAAAAATTAAGATTGTAACAGATTCTACTGCTGATTTAACCAAAGAGGAGATTGAGCAGTACGGAGTTGAAGTAATTCCTCTGTCAATCTGTATTGATAATCAAACGTATTTAGACCGAGTGGATATTACACCGACTGAATTTATTGAAAAAATGAAACATTCCCATGAGCTTCCAAAAAGCTCACAGCCAGCGATTGGTGAATTTGTTGATCTATATGAGCGCTTAGGTAGTGATGGTAGTGAGATTTTGTCCATCCATATGACAGGCGGCATGAGTGGAACTGTTCGTGCAGCTGAGAGTGCAGCTCAAATGGTAGATGCTAACGTGACCGTAATTGATTCGATGTATATTTCCAAAGGCCTTGCATTTCAAGTAATTGAAGCATCGAATATGGTGAAAGAGGGCAAAGGAATTTCTGAAATTGTCAAAAGATTAGAAGATATTAGACGAAATACTACGCTATTTGTCGTGGTTGATACACTTGAAAATTTAATTAAAGGCGGGCGAATTGGACGCGGAAAGGCGCTCATTGGATCGCTTCTAAATATTAAGCCGATTGCTTCTTTAGCTGACGGTGTGTACACACCCGTATCGAAAGCGAGAAGTCATTCGCAAGTTGTAAAATTTCTAACAAAGCAGTTTCAAGAAGCAATTCAAGGTAAAACCGTAAAAGGCGTTGGTCTTGTTCATGCGGAGGGAATTGAATTAGCCAATCGTGTTAAAGAGGCGGTTATAAATGTAAGCGGTTTTTCCAAATTCTCTATTGAGGATACGACTCCTATCATTTCTACGCATACAGGTGTAGGAGCCATTGGATTTATGTATTATGCTGAGTGAGAATCCTAGTTTTACAACTAGGATTTTTTTAATTGTAGATGTGATAGATAAGTAGAGTATGATATAATTTTAGGAAAATATAGGATGTATTATAGATTGCTGATGCTGTGCGTAAAAAAATAGAAATGAAAAAATGTCATAGTGATGAGGTTCAGTAATGAGAGAGTATATTCGCAATTTGAGCATCTTTAACAAAACGGTCCTGTTTTCAACCTTTGTGGTGATTTTAATGGGCGTAGGAACGGCATACATAAGCTACCATGTACAGCGCAATATGACGAAGGATATCTTAATGCAACAGGCAACGGGCGTTTCCTCATTTTATAGTCACACGTTAAATGCGACGGATATTTTAAAGGTAGAGAATTCGAAAGATTCAAACACCGATGCAAATTCGCGGGTGAAAAGGGATATACAAAAGATAAGCAATTCATCCTCTTCCTATCTGTTGAGCTATGTTGTTTCAACTAAAAAAGTAGCAGGAAACAACGTAAAAATGCTCGTTGTCTCTGATAAGGAAGTTGAAAAACAGTTAGGGAAAAAACGTATTTACCGAGCAGATCCTAGGTTTTACGAAGCGTATCAGAAAGCCATTAAGACGAAGAAAATGACGGAAACACATGTCTATAAAGACCGTTTCGGCGTTTGGACGACGTCATTTGCTCCTATTCAGGATTCAAATAAAGAGGTCGTGGGAGTGGTCGGCGTAAGCGTTGATGCAAGTATACTCGCTACGTTTCAACGAAAGCTAATTGCTTCTTTAATTGCAGGATGTATTATTTTCTTCACCATCATTATCTTTTTTCAAGACTGGGGATTGCGAAAGCTCATGTCTCCGCTTCGCGAATTGCTTCTTGGTATTCAGCAAGTGAGCAAAGGGAATTTTCAAGTAAGGTTAAGGCAACAGGATGCGTCTGAATTAGGCGAGATTAGTAAGCAATTCAATGAGATGACGTTAATGCTTCAAACCTTGTTTGAACAAGTGGCGGTTACGAAGGAAAACTTAGGAGAAAAAGCATCGCCAAAACCACCGCTCAAAGGATTAGAAAAAGCGATTGATGAAATGGAGCTTATTATTGAGAAGACAAGGTTGCAAAAGGAGCTACAGCGCGCAGAAAAAATGAATGCAATTGGCCAATTAGCGGCTTCAGTCGCTCACGAAATCCGGAATCCAATGACTGTGGTCAAAGGCTTTTTACAGCTTTTTTACGCAAAGGATAATTTGAGTGATACGGAAAAAGGCTACATTCAGCTAATGATCGATGAGATTAATCGGGCGGAAATTATTATTAATGATTATTTATCATTAGCTCGCCCAGACGTTGAGCAAACAGAAGCCATTCATTGCTACGCGTCTGTTAATAATCTTGTTGAGCTGTTGTCATCATACGCACTGCTGACAAACAATATTAATATTGAAGTCAGCTTAAATGCTAAACCCGTTATTCGGGGTGTGAGGAATGAGTTCAATCAAGTCTTGCTGAACATTATGAAAAATGGAATCGAAGCAATGAAGCACGGAGGTACGTTAAAAGTAGTATTAGAGGAAACGGAACATAACGCAGTAATTAAAGTATCTGATACGGGAATCGGTATGAACAAAGAAGAACTCGAACGATTAGGTACACCTTTTTACTCGTTAAAAGAAAAAGGGACAGGAATTGGTCTAATGGTTTCCTATCAAATTATTGAAAAGATGAAAGGGAAAATTCAAGTTCAAAGTCAGCGTGGATTAGGGACAACCTTTTTGCTTGAGTTTCCGAAAATTTCTGCCGAAGGAGAACGAATCCTTGCCATTAAACAATAAATAAGGGAGTGGTGAAGGTGTTACTACGTCGATGTAGTTTAGTTGTCGTTATGTTAGCGGCCACAATGATCATCTCTGCGTGTGGTAAACCGCAGCTAGCGAACGCACTGAATTGGAATTTAGATTCGTTTACATACACAAACCAAGAAGATAAGGAATTTGGTACAAAAGATTTAACGAATAAAGTGTGGATTGCGAACTTTATTTTTACAAACTGTGAAACGGTTTGTCCACCAATTACAGCGCATATGGCAAAGCTACAGCGCATGATGAAAAAAGAAAATGTACCTGTGGAGTTTGTATCGTTTAGTATTGATCCAGAGAATGATACGCCCGAGGCGTTAAAGAGCTTTGCTCAACAATTTACGGAAGATTTCTCTAACTGGACATTCCTCACTGGTTATAGCCAAGAAACGATTGAGAAACAGGCAAAGACCCAATTTCACGAGTTGGTACAAAAAACAGATGCATCTACACAGGTCACGCACGGTACGCATTTGTTTCTAGTTAATAAGGAAGGGAAAATTATGAAGAGTTATAGTGGATTTGCTAACGTGCCGTACAAAGAAATTGTACAAGATGCAAAAACGCTTAACGAGTAACACAAGTATTACGCTGTGCATAGGCATGGCGTTTTTTAGTTTTGGGTAAACATAAAGTATAAGATGAATGAAGCAGTGAGTTCGGTAGAAAAGAGGACAGCAAAGCCGATAAGGGGTCATTCCATTGGCAAGATCAAAACCATCTATTTTAAAGAAGACAGGTTAAATAGCACAGATGCAAAAATAGTGGTTCTCATCTACACGAATAGGAAACTTTAAAGCGTTTTCAACGTAGAATTTAGTAGAAACTCTATAATCATCTAGTTAATGTGTGTTATGATGATAAATAAAATCGATGTGGAATTCATCAATGATAATACAGTAGGTGTTGTAAATGCATAAATACAAATTATATATCGTATTAATGATATGTACGGTGTTGCTAAGTGCCTGTTCGTCACCCGTATTCTCATTTCGAGCACCGTCTGAGGCTAGTGAAAAAAAGCTTGATCTGACCGATAAGTCTCATTTACCAAAGGGATTTTTTCCGGTTGATCTCAACGTAGTGGCGATCGGGGACTCATTGACAGAGGGTGTGGGCGATTCATCTAAAAAGGGTGGATATGTGCCTTATGTTGTGAAGTTTCTTTCACAGCAACGTGCGGTAGACAATGTTCGGGTAAGCAACCTTGGAAAACGAGGAAATCGTACAGATCAGCTGCTAGAACGATTGGATCAAGAGGAGATTGGGGCAAAGGTGTCAAGAGGAGACGTTATTTTTGTCACCATCGGTGGAAACGACATTATGAAAGTAGTAAAGAATTTCTTTTATAATATTTCCGTTGAAGCGTTTGATAAAGAACAAGCCAAATACGAATTTCGATTGAACCGTGTTCTCAATAAAATACGCACCTTGAATCCGAATGCTCATATATATTTGATTGGCTTTTATAATCCGTTCTTTCACTCGTTAAATTCGGTTCAAGAAATTAATACGGTTGTTTCACAATGGAATCAAGCGAGCGAGCGAATAGCAAATCGTCATAAGGGTGTGACATACGTTAAAGTAGAGGATATCTTCTCAAATCCAAAGGAAGATAAACTTCTAGGAAAAGATCAGTTTCACCCAAATAAAAAAGGGTATCAATTAATGGCAGACCGTATTAATTTTTACGTGAAACAAGATCCGCCAGATAATCTTCCAACTCATGAAGAAAATGATGAAGCAACGGCTAAATAAGGAGTTTGGTTTTGAATGAAAAAATGGAAACGTCTTTTTTGGGGACTTTTGACGCTTAATATTGTAATCGTACTTGTCGTGATCGTGCTTATCTTTCAGCCGGCCGATAATCAACCTTTTCCAAGTGGTAATCAGCCACAGAAAAACCAAGTCGAACTAACAATCTTAGCGAAAAAGAAAGATTTAAATGCGCTTATTGATAAGTATTTGCAAAAGGAATTTCATAATGAAGAATTAAACTATAATGTTCGATTAACTGACCAGGTCGAGGTGAACGGAACCATTCAGGCTTTTGATAATAAGCTTGATGTACAAATGGCTTTTGAACCTCATGTGCAAAAAAACGGTGGAATTATTCTAGAGCAGAAATCTCTTTCCGTTGGGAAACTGCAACTACCTGTACGTACGGTTTTGAAATACGTGAACAACAACTTCAATCTTCCTGACTATGTAAAAATTAATCCAGCAGATGAATCTGTATATGTCGGGTTACAGGAAATGAAGACGACGAACGACTTTAGAGTAAAGGTAGAGAAGTTCAATTTAGAAAAAGATGAGTTCCGCTTCAAATTAATTGACTCAGTAAAATAGGAGCATTGAAAAGGCCGCTGACACATATCAGCGGCCTTTTTTATTATTCGAGTGTATCTTGAACGAGTAAAGGTTCAAGCGGCGGTTGCCCACTTAGTTTTCCGACCGCGTAAATCGTGTAGGAACGGTTTGGACGAAGACGAAGCGGTGGAATCTCAAGCACAGATTTCTTTTGTCCTGCTGGTCGTACTTCAAGCATTAACGTCATTGGGGTAATACCGACATAATCGGTTACTTGACGATAGGCAATATTTGAAAAAATCGGATCACCGTTTTTAACGACAATATCAACGGCTGGCGCATCAGGAGAAAGATGAACAAATCGCACCTTTGATTCACCTTTTGGTACCTTATGATCATCTGCAATTAAAAGCAGATCAAGATTGGCGGGATCATTAATTGCTGCGACTGTATATCGTTGACCGTCCTCTACTTTCACACTTTTCGTCAATAAAGGCTGACCTTGCTGCCCAGCTTGGTAAATATCAATCTTATACGTATCGCCTTTCTTTAACGGAATATAATCTGTTTCTTGTTTAAAGGCAAGGCTTCGAATAACCTTTCGCCCGTTTAAATAAATATCAACACTTGGTGCTCCCGGTGACGCATGGAAAATTCGAATGAGAGGTCCGGGATGTCGGTACTGGTCCTGAAAGTCTCTTGATGCCTCTTGCACACGCTCTAAATGCTTTTGATAATACAGAATATGGAGGTTAGGATCTCGATATTTATAGTAATTTGACAGCATGTCATACATGATGGCCTTTTGCATATTTTTATCCCGATATCCGCCCGATAATCCCGAAGGATCATATAGACCATATGGGTTATACATGTTGTACATACGCTCAACTCCTTTTCGCGAATTCACTACTGAAAAGCGAATATTGTACGTTGAAAACATATGCGAAATATAAAAAAATATGCTTGATGTGTTCGAAATGATGAGAATAAGACCAACTATCCAAACGCCTTATTGTGCATATAATACTACAACACGTTAAAAGGAAAAACGTTCAAGTTAAAAAGTAGGTAAAGGGGTGGGAGGTATGAAAAAATTTTATAAGGTTTCGATAAGGATTATGATTATGGGCGTCATACTAGTAGTGATCTTAAGTCATTTTGTGACCGTGTCCGAATCTGAAAGGAAGGATCAAATCGTTCGGCAGTCTGTCTCTCACATGAATAAGCTTCTAGTGGAGGTGCCGGAAAATGGTCGAAAGCCGTGAACGAAGATTTTACTGGTTTAAATGGGTCCTTGTGTTATACATTGTGTCGTTTACTGCGATTTTCTTCTCACTAGTTCCTCTGTTTTTTGGTTATCATCTAACGGTACAGGAAAACAACGAATTAGCCTCTACTATCCCGCAAAAATCTCTCGTAATCGCTAAACAGTTTCATCAGCAGCCGTTAAAAGAAGGAACGATTATTTTGTTATCCACTTCATCTGCACGTGAAATGACCACGATTCATCGAATTGAAAAAATTACGGATCAACATCAAAACATCATTAACATCGGTACGAAGGATATACCTGTACTAGAACCAATAGCCAAAAAAGACATTCTTGCTACGTATGCTTATCATCTTCCTTTTATTGGTGAGGTGATTGAATTATCAAAGGAATATACGGTGACGATTTTTGCTGTTTGTGTGCTTTTGTACTTATATACGTATACATGGGAAGAGAAAGAATTGTAGCGATCAAATGAAAAATTTTTCAAAAATAGGCACATGCCCAGACAGTACAAACTAGGCAAACATACAGTGTAAGGTAATGATTACCCAGGTAAGACGAAAGGAGAATGAAATGATGTACGGTTATGATGGATATGGTTGTGGGCAGGTTTATTCTTATGGAGGGTGCGGAACAGGCCACGGAAATTCTTTTGTCTTGATCATTGTTCTATTTATTTTACTCGTCATTATCGGCTGTTCTTGTTTCTGCTAAATGTAAATTATAAGAGGCCCTTTTCTGAAAAAAGGGCCTTACGTTTTGGTCTTAGATAGGTTCTAGAAAAATATTCAAGCTAGATTTATCTCGATTTCCATATTATACTATCTAATATGAAGTGAGAATATGAAGGTGACTACATGGAAACAATGAATCTGTTTGAAGAGCTTTGCAAGATTTCATTAACGCCCATACTTCTTATGACAAAAGATGGGGATATCCGATTTGCAAATGAATCATTTTTACGTCTCTTTGATCTATCGTTTGACATGATTCAAGATCAAAACTTTTTCACCTTTTCTACAGTATTTCGTGTTCATCGCAATGAGGTGCAAGCCTTATCTGAGGGTGAAGAACATTTTTTGCTGTTAAAGAAGCGAGATGTGCATCATAAGCCCATACATATGCAACTTCAAAAGCTCCAGCTTTCCCCTAATCAAGAGGACGAATATATCGCGGTTCAAATACGAGATTTTTCCGTAACAAATGAAAAAAAAGAAGAAATCATTCAAAAAATGAAACAATATAAGCAATTTGTGAAGCAAAGTCAAGATGCGTTCATCGTTGTGCAAGATGAACGGATTCAATACTTAAATCCCTCTGGATATAGGTTACTTGGTGTAGCTAAAAAGAGTGAGTGTATGGACAAGTCTTTCTTTGACTTTATTCATCCTGACGACATTGAGAAAACGAAAAAACGAATGGACCGCATTTTAAGTGGACAAAAAGTTCATGCTCAATCGGAAGTACGAATTATGACGAGAAACGGACAAATTCTATCCATTGATTCATCAGCGGTAAAAATTCAATTTAAAGAAGGAAAAGCCATTCAATATATTATGCGTGACGTCACAAATCGCCGTAAGTATGATGAGATGGTTAGCACATCAGAGAAGTTAACCGTTGTTAGCAAACTAGCAGCAGGAGTTGCTCATGAAATTCGAAATCCTATGACAGCCATTAAGGGTTTCATTCAATTATTACAGGCCTCGAAAGAATATAATGAAGAATACAATACGATTATGCTAGAAGAATTGAATCGTGTTGAATCCATTATCCACGAATTTTTAACACTAGCCAAGCCAAAGCAAGTCAAAGATTATGAAATGAAAAATCTACAAACAATTATGAGACACGTGGTGCTACTTCTTAACACGCATGCCAGCTATAATAATTCGCAAATTTTAAGTGGATTTGAAGCGGACGATCTTATGATTTATTGCGACGAGAATGCTCTTAAGCAAGTATTCATTAATTTAATTCAAAATGCGTTAGAATCAATGGAACGTGGAACCGTTACGATTCGAGTAGAAAAGAAAGATGATGAAGCGGTGGTTCAAATTCGAGATGAAGGACAAGGTATCCCGAAAGAATCGCTTGCAAAGCTGGGTGAACCGTTCTTTTCTACAAAGTCCTCTGGAACTGGTCTCGGATTGATGATTAGCTATCGTATTATTGAACAGCATAATGGAAAAATGACTTTTGCCAGTGAAGTTGGTAAAGGCACGACGGTTACCATTTATTTGCCTCTGCAACGCGAAATAGCCCTTACATAGTGTAAGGGCTATTTATTTTTTAGAAAATAAAAATTATTTATTATCCATATTTATGAACATAACATAAAGATAAAGTGACAAAAAACGAACATTATATTTATTTTATATTTTAATGTTCGTTTATATTGTTGACTTCAATAAATAACTTTGCTATAGTTACACATGGTGATGCGATCACCCGAGTAGGATTACGATGGAGGCGAAAGCTATTGAAATCACAATATGATGTAATCGTTGTGGGTGCAGGACCCGCTGGGATTTTTACTTGTTACGAATTAACTCTTAAATTGCCACAGGCAAATATATTATTAATAGATAAAGGACACGACATTTATCGTCGCAATTGTCCGATTCTTCAGAAAAAAATAACGAAGTGTCCACCAGCCGCTGGGAAAAAGGATTTTGCGGGGTGTTTACCAGCTTGTTCAATCACCAATGGTTTTGGTGGAGCAGGAGCTTATTCAGACGGGAAATTTAATATTACGAGCGAATTTGGTGGATGGATGACGGATTACCTTCCTGAATCAAAAGTAGTTGAGCTCATTAAATATGTAGACGACATTAACTTAAGTCACGGAGCAACCGAAAGCATTACAGATCCAATGACTGATCAAGTTCGTGACATTGAGCGTCGCGGGTACGCAGCAGGACTTAAATTGCTTCGCGCCCAGGTTCGCCATCTTGGCACAGAGCAAAATCTTGAAATTTTAATGAGTATTTTTGAATATTTAAAAGACCGTGTTGACATGGTGTTCAAAACGGAAGTGGAAGACCTAATCACGGAAAAAGTTGATGGGACGCACCAAGCAAAAGGAATTCTTTTGAAAAATGGTGATAAAATTAGCGCAGACAAAGTCGTTATCACACCTGGGCGTGATGGTTCAACGTGGCTAACAAAAGTGATGAAAAACCGTCGCCTACGCATGATTAACAACCAAGTAGACATCGGCGTTCGTGTAGAAACATCCAACATTGTGATGGAAGAAATCAACCGTCATCTGTACGAAGGAAAGTTTATTTTTAACACATCAGTTGGAACGCGTGTAAGAACGTTTTGTAGTAATCCATCAGGTCATGTCGTCGTTGAGAACCACTCGGGCATTATGCTTGCGAATGGTCATGCTTACAAAGATGAGAAGCTTGGGAGCAACAATACAAACTTCGCGTTACTCGTTTCGCATAAATTTGCCGATCCATTTGATCAGCCGAATGAATATGCTCATGAAGTGTCACGATTAGCGAACGCGTTATCAAGTGGAGGTATTACGGTACAAAAGTATGGTGATATTTTAAAGGGTCGTCGTTCAACGCTGAAACGTATTCAAGAAGGGTTCCTAGAGCCAACGTTAAAAGAAGCGGTACCAGGAGATCTTGGTTTGGCGCTTCCGTATAATACGATGAAGAGCTTGATTGAAATGACTGAGGCGCTCAACCATGTCACACCAGGTCTCGCATCAGAGCATACGTTGTTTTACGGGGTAGAAGCCAAATTCTATTCAGCTCGACCGAAACTAAATGATAAATTTGAAACAGAAATTTCTGGTTTATATGTAGGTGGAGACGGAGCTGGAATTACGCGCGGACTCGCGCAGGCAAGCGCGTGCGGTGTGTGGATTGCACGAGATATTGTTGAAACGCTACATACGGGTAAAACTACTGAATTTGTTCCCGTTACAATTTGATTCGACTAAAACGAATGTTTTCTCACTTTGTGTGTGAAACATTCGTTTTTTTATTGTCGAGAAGGAATTTTATGCCAGGAAAGAGAAGTGAAAAGAGGATAAGATAATTGAAAGGATGAACAGCATGTTACAACCAACAGCGTTACAAGCAGGCGATGAAATTCGAGTGATTGCGCCCTCTAGAAGTCTTGCAATAGTGGAAGAGGAAGCGATTAAACGAGCAAAGGAACGGTTTGAGGCATTAGGGTTAACAGTATCGATTTCAAAGCATGCATTTGAAATCGATGATTTTGCTTCGTCTTCGATTGAATCAAGAATAGAGGATCTTCACGAGGCGTTTTCTGATCCCAATGTAAAAGGCATTATGACGACATTAGGCGGATTTAATAGCAATCAGCTGCTTTCTTATATTGATTACGATCTGATTAAGCAACATCCAAAGATGATCTGCGGATATTCCGATATTACCGCACTCTCTCATGCTCTCTATAAAAAAACTGGATTAGTTACCTATTCTGGGCCACATTTTTCTACGTTTGGAATGGAAAAAGGCTTCGATTATTCATATGATCATTTTCAAAAAGCCGTTATGATGAGAGAGCCTATTCATCTAAAACCATCGGATCATTGGTCAGATGACGCATGGTATCGTAATCAAAGTGATCGAACATTTTATGAAAATGATTGGGTCATTATTCAAGAGGGGGAGGCAGAAGGGACGCTTCTGGGTGGAAATTTATGCACGCTCAATCTCTTACAGGGAACGGAGTATATGCCGTCTTTGGCTAATTCTATTTTAGTTGTGGAAGATGATGCAATGACGATTCCTGAGACGTTTGATCGTGATTTGCAATCGCTGCTTCATCTATACGATGCGACACCGCTAAAAGCCCTCATTATTGGACGATTTGAACAGAAATCAAATATGACGCTTCCGTTGCTAAAGCAAATCATTGCGTCTAAAAAAGAATTAAAGAACATTCCAATTATCGCAAATGTAAATGTTGGACATACTTCTCCAATCGTAACCTATCCTGTTGGTGGAAAAACGTCCGTACGTGCATACGGGAATGATATTCAATGGATCATTAACTAGAGTTACTAGTGGAAAAGGCCTGTTTTATCTCAAGCAATAGAGATAAAGCAGGCCTTTTTGAACTTGTCTACTTTTTCTACGAAAGAAACGGCGAGAGTCAACATATAAATGTAGAGAAAGAGTTCAAGAAACGGAGGCGCTCTTATGCCGCAGAGTCGACTAATTAAACCCTTCTTAGATCAAGAGTATCCCATGATTTCTCATGGAAAAGGTATTTATTTGTATGATCAAAATGGAAAACGATACATAGATGGATCATCTGGAGCAGTAACAGCAAGTATCGGACACGGTGTGGATGAAATTATTGAGGCAATGAACGAACAGGCGAAAAAGGTTGCTTTCGTTTACCGTTCACAGTTCACAAGTGAGCCTGCTGAACAATTAGCAGATACGCTTTGTCGCTTATCCGATGGGCATCTCCCGTGGACATTTTTTGTCAATAGCGGCACAGAGGCCACAGAGACGGCAATGAAAATAGCTATTCAGCACTGGCAGGAGCAGGGGAGAGGAACGAAAACAAAGATTCTATCGAGATGGATGAGTTATCACGGTATTACAGTAGGAGCGCTTTCAATGTCAGGTCATCCGCTTCGCAGGATGCGTTTTGTGCCACTTCTCGAAGAATATCCATCTATATCACCTCCTTATTGCTATCGTTGCCCTCATAAAAGTACGTATCCTAGCTGTCAATTGGCCTGCGCCTCTGAGTTAGAGCGTGTGATTAAGAGAATAGGTGCTCAATATATTGCGGCATTTATTGCTGAACCAATTGTGGGAGCAGCAGGGGGAGCGCTGACGCCACCAGATGGGTATTATGAAAAAATTCAAGAGATTTGTGAGAAGTATGACGTGCTTTTTATTATGGATGAGGTGATGACCGGAAACGGACGAACCGGGACGCATTTCGGCTATCAGCATTGGAACGTAAAGCCTGATATTGTGACGCTTGGAAAGGGAATGAGTGCAGGGTATTCCCCTATTGCTGCCACGCTCGCTAGTCAAAAGGTAATTGATCCTATTTTAAGCGGAACAAAGGTAGTGATGAGTGGTCATACGTTTAGTGGAAATCCACTATCAGCAGCGGTCTCGATGGCTGTCCTCTCCTATTTAGAACGTCATAAGCTTGTCGATCAGGTAGAAGAAAAAGGCGAAAGACTTAAACAAAAGCTCAAACGTCTTCAAGGAGAAACATCCATTATCGGTGACATTCGAGGAAAAGGGTTGCTCATTGGGGTTGAGCTCGTACAAGAGCCATTGACCAAACAACCTTTTGAACGTCATTTAAACGTAATGTCTCGCTTAGTAGAAAAAGCACAACGAAATGGCTTATTAATATATCCTGCCGCAGCCGGGGAGGATGGCGTAGACGGTGATGCTGTGATCTTATCGCCACCTTTTATCATTTCAGACGATGAAATGGAAGAATTATTCACCCTATTTTCTCTGTCCATTAAGGAACTCGAACATGAGCTGAAAGGAGAAATATAATTGGAAAATGTGTTTGGAAAGATTATTTCTGCTGAAGAGGCATGCGCGCTCATATCTGATGGAAGTATTTTAATGGCAGGAGGATTTGGCGGAATTGGCTCGCCTCCTACATTGATTGATGTCCTAGTGAATAATGGAACAAAAAATTTAACGCTTATTTGCAATGACACGGGGTTTCCGCATATCGGGGTTGGGAAACTAGTGAGCGCAGGAAGCATAAAAAAAGTAATTGCCTCTCACATTGGCTCGAATCCTCTTGCAGGTAAGCTAATGACGGAGGGGAAAATGGACGTGGAATTTTCTCCTCAAGGAACGCTTGCTGAACGAATTCGGGCAGGAGGAGTTGGAATGGGAGGCATACTTGTTGAAACAGGGTTGGATAATGAGATCGTTAATAAAGGTAAAAAGATCGTTGAACTAGACGGGCACACATTTTTAGCTGAGACAGCTCTAACAGCTGATGTATCGATCGTTTATGCAAAAAAAGCCGATGAATTCGGAAATCTCATTTTTGATAAAAGTGCACGCAATACGAATCCGCTCGTCGCAATGGCAGGGAACGTAACGATTGCAGAGGTGGAGGAAATCGTTGCATTAGGAGAGCTCGATCCTGACGAAATTATAACCCCGGGAATTTTTGTGCAACATATTGTGCAGACAAAAGGGGTGGAATGGAAGTGGGTGTGGGAATGAATAGTCGAGAGAAAATGGCCAAACGAGCAGCACAAGAAATTCATCACGGAATGATCGTCAATTTAGGGATCGGCATTCCCTCCTTAATTCCAAACTATCTGCCAGCAGACTGCTCGGTAATGTTTCATGCCGAGAATGGGATTTTAGGGATGGGACCGACCCCTGCTGTTGGGGAGGAAAATGCGCATGTTTGCAATGCGGCAGGATACCCTGTTACAACAGTTGCTGGCTCATCGTACTGTGATAGTGCGATTGCTTTTGCAATGATTAGACGAGGAATGGTTGATGTTACAGTACTAGGAGCACTAGAAGTAAGTGAAGGCGGAGATCTTGCCAATTGGATTGTACCCGGAAAACGTGTTCCCGGAATGGGCGGAGCGATGGAGTTAGCTGAGAGAGCAAAAAAGGTTATTGTGGTCATGAATCATTGCAATAAAAACGGTGAATCAAAAATAGTGCATAGATGCTCACTCCCATTAACCGCGAAGGCCTGTGTAAATTTGATTATCACGGATCAAGCAGTCATTCAGGTAACGAAAAAAGGGCTACTCCTCACAGAGGTGATGGCCCCTTATACCATTCACGATGTCATTCGTCATACGAATGCCCCTTTATTAATTAGTGATCACATTAAAACGAACGAATAAAGGAGAGATTGTAATGAACGAACAAGCAAGAGCCATCCATGAATGGATTCAAAAGCATGAGGCAAAAGGAATTCGTATGCTAAAGCGTTTTGTACAAGAAGCAAGCACACAAGGAAATGAAAAAAATGTGCAGGCCATGGTCGTAGAAAAACTTCGTCAGCTAGGATTAGAAATTGACATCTGGGAGCCAAAGATTCGTGACCTTAAAAAACATGAGGCATTTGTAACGGCCCGATCGTCATTTCGCGATAGCCCAAATGTAGTCGGAGTATGGAAGGGAAGTGGAGGAGGGCGCTCCTTAATCCTTAATGGGCATATTGATGTTGTACCAGAAGGTGATGTGAAGCTTTGGGAAGATGATCCATTTAGTGGGAAAGTGAAGGATGGTCGTCTATACGGAAGAGGGTCTACGGATATGAAAGGTGGAAACGTTGCGATGATTCTAGCTCTTGAGGCGCTCATTAGCTTGGATATTTCGTTAAAAGGCGACGTAATTTTTCAAAGCGTTATTGAAGAGGAAAGCGGAGGAGCAGGAACGCTTGCATGTATTGAACGGGGTTACCGAGCGGATGCAGCGATCATACCAGAGCCTACGAATATGAAGATTTTTCCGAAACAACAAGGGTCGATGTGGTTTCGCGTCGTTGTTCATGGCATGTCGGCTCACGGTGGTACGCGCTATGAGGGCGTGAGTGCGATTGAAAAAGCAATGAAGGTCGTTCAGCATTTACAAGAATTTGAAAAGGTTCGCAATGCACGCATTACAGATCCTCTCTATCAATCCATTCCAATTCCTCTCCCTATTAATATTGGAAAAATCGCAGGCGGATCATGGCCGTCCTCTGTTCCTGACGAAGTAACGATTGAGGGGAGAATCGGTGTAGGACCCCATGAAACCTTAACACAGGTAAGGGAAGAGACAGCAACCTGTTTGCAGAAGCTAAGTGAGATTGACAGCTGGTTTGAAAGCCACCCTATTCAGCTGGAGTGGTTTGGAGCACATTGGTTGCCAAGTCAAATGAATATGGAACATGATCTGGTCACCATTTTAACGGCTCAGTTCAGAGATGTTTTAGGAAAAGACCCTATTCTTGAAGCCTCACCTTGGGGTACGGACGGCGGGCTATTAACGAACGTAGGACATACACCGACAATTGTATTTGGCCCTGGTCAAACAGAGATGGCCCATTTTCCAAATGAATACATTGAGCTAAAAAAGGTGTTTGAAGCAGCAGAAATTTTAGCTTTAACGATTTTAGAGTGGTGCGGACAGAGCAAATAATTCCTCCTTTTGCAAATTATATCTGAAAATTTATTATTATCTGATATAATTTAATTAAAAAGAAATGGAAAAAGGTGGAGGCGACATGGACGTTATTAAGTCCGCATATCAAAGGCGAAAAGTACGAATGGAAAAAATTCAATTTAGTAGTTTGCAAGTATTTCTCGGGTTTTTATATGCGCTATTTATGATGGTATGGATTAAAAAGGTCAACGAATTTCAGCATTTTTGGTTACAAACCGCTCTTTTACTTCTAGGGATGTTTTTCATTGTAAATGTTCAAAGCTTTTTTGCATCGGCACAGCAGCAGGATGCTCGTATACATGGTGTCTGGCGCTTTGTTCTTTTTTTGCTAGGAGTAGGAATCTACTATTTGTTATTTCATTTTGTGTAAGAGAGAACGGAAATCATAGAATTTTCCTCATAAATAAGCCAGAGCGTCTATATAGTAGTAGTGAAGATTCTTTGCTAGAAAGGAGGCAATCGAATGAATACAGACGTTTTTTTTGAGAAACGCATCATGAATACGAGTCAATGCTACATAGAGTATGTATGCGATCACTTTAATAAGCGCTTACGCATTGATGATTACCGAGGAAATGTTTCACTCATTATAGAAGAGATGCTTAAGGAACGGGAGAAGCATCAATATGAAAAGCTAATTTTTAAATCAAAATTTGATCATGTTTCATCCTTTATTTCAAATGGATTTCAGTTAGAAGCACTTATTCCATCTTATTTTAACGGCAGTACTGCTTATTTTATGACGCAATACTTTGAGACAGATCGTCATCAAACCGAAAAGTGGATTGAAGAAGATCAGATTATACAGTCCGTCAAACGACTGCCCCTTTCTCTAGATTTGATAGCGCTTTCTTCTGACTATGTGAAAGGATTTGCAACTATAGACGATGCTAATGAGCTTGCTAACTTATATCAAACTGTATTTGAAATCTATCCGGCTCCTCTTCATCATCCAGACTATGTAAAAGACTTATTAGAAGAAGGGGCTGTCTTCGCTATCATTCGCCACAACAATCGCATTATTAGCGCTGCTTCAGCAGAAGTAAATGAAACGTATCATAATGCAGAGCTTACAGACTGTGCGACGCTTCCTGAGTATCGCAAGCATGGATTAATGAAGCATTTGCTTGTCGCGTTAGAGGAGAATTTAGTAAGCAGGCAGATCTTCTGTGTTTATACGATTGCCCGAAGCCTTTCTTTTGGAATGAACGCTGCGTTTTATCAGCTCGGCTATGAGTATCACGGGCGTTTAACGAATAATTGCTTTATTTTTGATAAGCTTGAAGACATGAACGTATGGACAAAGCATTTAGCCTAGATGTACAGAGCGAAAGATAACCAAATGCCTATATTCAACATATAAATATGTATCGATCTTCTTCCACTAAACACTAGCGTTTGTTGCTATATTGATTGATGAGAGGGATTTGCCAAAGGTGTACCGCAACTCATTATTAAGGAGGCGACGTTAATGTGGCAAGATTTATATAAGCCAAAAAGGCATTGGAAAGAGATAGAATTATGGAAAGATGTAACGGAGGAACAGTGGAACGATTGGATTTGGCAGTTAACCAATACGATTCGAACGCTTCCTGATTTGAAAAAAGTCATTCATTTAACGCCAGAAGAAGAAGAGGGCGTTCGCATTTCAACAAAAACGATCCCGTTAAATATTACGCCATACTATGCGTGGCTAATGAACCCAGATGATCCACGTTGCCCGATTCGCATGCAGTCTGTTCCTGTTGGAGAAGAACTTCATAAAACGAAATATGATTTGGAAGATCCGCTGCACGAAGATGAAGATTCTCCAGTACCAGGACTTACTCATCGCTATCCGGACCGCGTCTTGTTTCTCGTGACGAATCAATGCTCCATGTATTGCCGCTACTGTACAAGAAGACGTTTTTCAGGGCAAATTGGCATGGGTGTACCAAAGAAACAGTTAGATGATGCGATTGCCTATATTCGATCTACTCCAGCAGTGCGTGATGTTCTCATTTCAGGTGGAGACGGCCTGTTAATCAATGACACCATCTTAGAATACATTTTAAAAAATCTACGCGCCATTCCACATGTTGAAATTATTCGTATCGGTACTCGCGCACCCGTTGTATTTCCACAGCGTATAACTGAAAACCTCTGCAATATTTTGAAAAAGTATCACCCTGTTTGGTTAAATACGCATTTTAACACGTCAATTGAAATTACGGAAGAGTCAAAAACAGCCTGTGAAATGCTTACAAATGCGGGTGTCCCTGTAGGAAATCAGGCCGTTATTCTTGCTGGAATTAATGATAGTGTCGTGATTATGAAAAAGCTCATGCATGATTTAGTGAAAATACGTGTTCGGCCTTATTATATTTATCAATGTGATTTATCAGAAGGAATCGGTCACTTCCGAGCGCCGGTCGCGAAAGGGCTTGAGATTATTGAAGGATTGCGCGGTCATACGTCCGGCTATGCGGTACCAACATTTGTAGTAGATGCACCTGGAGGCGGGGGGAAAATTGCCTTGCAGCCAAATTACTTAATTAGTCAAAGCGCCAATAAAGTAGTGCTACGAAACTTTGAAGGAGTTATTACGACTTATCCAGAGCCAGAGCACTACGAATCAGGGCGCGCAGATGATTACTTTAATAGTATTTATCCAAAAGCTGACGAAAAGAAATCATCAGGAGGTATTTCAGGCCTGCTGAACGAAGAACGCTTTAATTTAGTCCCAGAAGGATTGCAACGTCTATACAGACGAAAAGAATATGAGCAAAACCCTGAGCATGCTTCGCTGAAAAATAAGCGTGAAAAGCGTGATGAACTAAAAGAAAAGAAATTCCAGGCTCAAGTGAAGAAATATAGCGAAGGGGATCCAAAAGATGAATCGTCCCCTTCCTAAAAGAGGGTGTTCAGAATGAATTGTGCATGGTGCGAGGAAAAAGGCGCATTTGAGACCACGAGTACGGTATATTGGGAGCTTCCGGACGGATCACGAAGTATAGAGATTACCGAGACTCCATGTATTGAATGTCCTTCTTGTGGAATGAATTATCAAACTGAAGAGACCATTGAGGAAATTGAAAATCATTTTATGATGATTGATACGAAGAAGCTTGAGAAAAGCCTGACGTTTGCAGATTTTTTAGCTGTCCCAAAATGGTTAAAGAAAAACTATTTTAATTTTTAATGGATAAAGAATGAACCAGAACGATTTAAAAAAGTACCGCCTTCGTAGGCGGTACTTTTTCTATTATGCTTGTTTTGGAGTTGCGTTTAATGTTTCTGTTAAAACAGGCACGACTTGTTTCTTACGAGAAACAACGCCTTTTAATACAGCAGTGTTGTTGTTTAGTACAACGTTGTATGCGCGTTCTACAGCCGCAACTTCGCGTCCTAATGCAAGAGCAACAGAGTCATTTTCAAGGATGTCCGTTACAACTAAAAGGAATAAGTCTAGTTCACTTTCAGCAATGACACCTAAAATAGACGCTTCTAATTCTGCTTGACGAGCCAACACATCATTTGTATCAACCGCATTTACTTGTGCGATCACGACTTTGTGGCCACCCATTTCAAATTCTTTTGCATCAAGAGAAATCAGCTGTGCAACTGTTTTGTCGCTTAAGTCTGCACCAGCTTTTAGCATTTCAAGACCATACTCATCTGCGTTTACGCCCGCAATCTCAGCAAGCTCACGCGCAGCAGCGATGTCTTGATCTGTGCAAGTTGGAGATTTGAATAGTAAAGAGTCAGAAATAATTGCTGATAACATTAAACCAGCCATTTCTTTTGTAATCTCTACGTTATTTTCTTTGTACATTTTGTTTAGGATTGTTGCTGTGCAGCCTACAGGCTCAGCGCGATAGTACAATGGATCACTTGTTTCAAAATTTGCGATACGATGATGATCAATTACTTCCAAAATGCGAACTTGATCAATGTCTGTTGCGCTTTGTTGAAACTCATTGTGGTCGACTAAGATAACGTTGCTTACTTCGTTTGCAACTGTTTCCACAAAACGTGGTGCCTCTACTTTAAAATAGTCGAGGGCAAACTGTGTTTCACCATTTACCTCACCTAAACGTACTGGTTCTACATCAAAGCCTAGCTTGCTTTTTAAGTCAGCATATACAAGTGCAGAGCAAATTGTATCTGTGTCAGGGTTTTTGTGTCCAAAAATAAATGCTTTTTCCATTTTGACTCTCCTTACATGTGTAATGAAAATTTTATTGTGTTTGCTCTCTCTAACGCGAGAACGTCACATCTAGGGTCTATTCTAACACAACTCTTGCGCTTTTTTCCTCTCTCCTATTTAAAAAAATGTAAAACCAATAAAAGATATAAAAATAGGGGGTGAATAACTGCTGCCTATAACTTTGTTCAAGAAGATGAGGGGTAAAAATGTAGGTTCACTTGCTCTTAAGTTTCATAAATCTGCGTAAGAAGGAGTTATGAGGGAATACAACAAGTAAGGAGGGAGAGAACATGTTCAGCTTCACCATACTTGTTGCAGGAATTGTGATCTTTTTCTTGATTATTATCCGTGTATTATGGAGTCGTGAATGGGTGATGTTGCCGTTTGTTATCGTGCTATTTCTCCTCTTCATCTTTTTAAATCACGTTGTTCGTCTTTTGCTTTTGCTACCGCTAGCTTTTATCTATAGCAAGCGGATGGCAGAAAGGTCTGTTAAGCTAAGAGATGAAAAAAACCTCCCCAGTCAAGACTAGGGAGAAGAATTAGAAACTAATTTTCTTTGCATACAGCTTTTTATAAGCGCTATGCAAGGAAGCAGTAATAGGACGCTCATGTGGCAAGCTTGTGTCGTTTATGCGAGATATGGGCATCAGTTCAACGGAAGTGCTTGTAAAGAATGCTTCATCTGCATCTAGGAAGAAGTCTATGCTCATATCTTTTTCCTGAATGGGAACGTTAACTCGATCGGCACATTTTAACACAGCAGCTCTCGTAATGCCGTGCAAAATACGATTAGTTGCTGGTGTTGTATACAGCGTTCCGTGTTTGACAACAAAAACGTTGCTACTCGATCCTTCGGTAATGAACCCGTCTTTTACCAATATTGCTTCTTCAAACCCTTGTGATACAGCTCGTTGCTTAGCAAGCAAGTTTGGAAGAAGGTTAAGCGATTTTATGTAGCAATTTTTCCATCTCTCATCTTCAAGTGTAAGAACTGCAACACCGCTTCGTTTCTCGCTAGGAATGACTTTCGCTGGACGAATCGTCATTGAGAACTGAGAAGGGACATGCGGAAACAAGTGATTGCGAGGTGCAATACCTCTAGTAAACTGCATATAAATTTCTGCTTCTAACAAACCTGTTCGCTGTAATCCTTCTTCTACGATCGCTGTGATCTCCTCTTTCGAAAGGGAAGGTGTTAGTAAAATCTCCTGACTGCTTCGTTCGAGTCGTTCCAAATGTTCAGTTAGTAAAAAGGGACGACCATCGTATACACGAATAAACTCATACACACCGTCTCCAAACTGATGTCCTCGTTCTTCAATAGGAATTACTTTTTCATTAATTGAGATAAATCGACCGTCGTAATAGGCTAATTCCATTGTAATCACTCCTTTTTACTATCTTAATCAGTGAGAAAAGTGATGTAAAGTTAAAAAGAAAGTATTTTCTGAATTTTTGTAGACTTTTTTCGTTAATATAGGTATAATGTCCTTAATTAGAAAAGACGCCTCTACCATGAGAAGCGTCTTTCTTGACTAAGATTATGAGACTCGACGTTTTTTAAATGATAAGCGACTCCAGTTACGTGTGACGATGAATTTAAACGTGAGTTTAAAGACGGTTATAACGGCATCAACAATTCGACTTCCTAGTACCATCGTAATGAGAATCGATAGCAAGGTTAGCATAACGAAATCTCCAGAAGTATGAAGATTTTGTGCGTACTTTGTCGTAAAGAACCACTTAATCACAAATCCGTGCAACAGGTAGACGTATAAAGAACGTTGCCCAATGCCTGTAAATAAGAATCGCTGCGTTGGAATGAGAGCCATAAATGCGAAAGATACAATGATGGAAATTGTGTAATGAAGCACTCGCATCATGAATTCTCCAGGCTGGTTGTAAATGTTTGTTCCGTATAGCATGTCTGTATATGACGTGTCGTTTAAAAAGTAATAGCTTCCTGTGAGTGCTACTACTAGTACAACGGCTGAAGCGAGACGACTTTTCCACGTTAATAACTTTCCTAAGAAGTTCTGATGTTGCGATAAGTAATACCCCAATAGGAAGAATGGGAAAAAGACAAGCATACGACTAAGGCTTAAAATTTTGTCCATTCCATTCACATCAACAAACCCTACCAATAAACCGAGACCAATTGATACTGGCATGCTGATCCACATGGAGAAGCGAGCAAACAGTGGAAGCAACAGCTTCCAAAAAATTAAGCTCAGTAAAAACCACATCGCCCAGCGCGGCACGAGATATTGAAGCGTAAAGCTTTGATCATCATAAATGAAATTGTAGTAAAACGTATAGACCGTTTGGAAAATCAGGTAAGGTACAACGACCTTAGTAAAAATCTTTTTGTAGTATCCTTTCTTTTTAAAGTTTTTGGAAAAATATCCTGCCAGTAAAATGAAAACGGGCATGTGAAAAATAAAAATAAAGTGATAAATCGACAGAACGCCGTCTGAATCCGTTCGATACGGCGAAATGGTGTGTCCGAAGACGACTAGAAAAATTAATATAAATTTTGCGTTGTCAAAATAAGCTGATCTACTCATAGTATTCATTTTTTACCTCAAAAGATAAAAATATAAACCTCCTCTTCAGAAGTTAATGTCACTTCGCTTAATCTCTATCATGTATCATACCCAACCAATATGTCAGGACTATGTCAAATCAATAAAAATTTTTTTTTGCGTTTCGAGCTCACCTTACTAACGGGCTGTTCAGCTCTTTTCGTGATTAAAACACGAATGAATTTTTTTTGCAACCGAGCCTATCAAAGAGAAAGTGGACAAGTAATACAGATGTAACACTATAGAGGACCATAGTCTCTCTAGAAGAGAACGAGAATGCTTTTTTATAGTGTATCCCTAAGCCTGTCGACCCATTAGATTATAAATTGATTTCAGTTTGTTTTTTGGAGAAAATAGTTGTGGGATCATATGGTTTAACGGACAGTAGTGATTTTTACAAAGAAGCAATCTCATTAACGAAGGCATGCGAAAATATAGGAAAACACACCGATTTTGCTATCAATCGGTGTGTTTGTTTAGGAAGAAAATCTGCATGTGCTCAAGCTAATATAAATACGGAAAAGATTCGAACGAGCGCTGGACGTGTACGTTGATTCTATTCTGTGATAAGGTATAGAAAAATATACAACAAGGTACGAGGAGGATAAGAAATGAAGTCCTTTTATCACTATTTAATGAAATACCGAGCAAATAAAAAGAACGATGCTCTTGGCGAGTTTGCGCGAGCTGCTTATGACGATCATAGCTTTCCAAAGATGGAAACAGATTATAATGAGATCAGCTCCTATTTAGAGATGAACGGTCATTACCTACCAAGCATGAGCGTGTTTGATGAGGCGTGGGAGCTATATCAAAGTGAAGAAGCGGTCCCATATCTTCAAAATTAATGCCCATTTTTACTAGACATTTAAAGAGGTTCTTTCCCTATAAATAGTGCTATCACTACGTTATAAGGAAAGAACCTCTTCTTGTTTTTCAGTACCGTTTGTTGGGACATTCTTAATTTCAAGATGTTCGTTTCCCCCTTTTCCTTGAGCTGCATATACTATCGTAATTAAGAAGTCGTTACTGCATAGTAAAGGGGGTGTGATGATGGCTGACACAAATCCAAAATTTCAAATTGGCGACACGGTTGTCATCACCATTTACGGTACCGTTGGAGTCATTACGGATATTAAAATAATGGATGGTTTGTTTGTATATGAAGTAAATGATAGTGAAGGATTATTTTTAGAAGAAACCATTGAGCTTCTTGACGAATACAATGGGAAAGTACTCATTCAAGAGAAGCTCGAGCTGGAATACCAATTTTTCTTTGGGGATATTGTTAACGTCGAAAATTATGGTCAAGATTTGTTTAAAGTAATTGGAATTCGCACGGAAATATGGCGATATCAAGAAGATGCTTGGGAAGACGTTATTTACGAGCTTTCGCGTATTAGCGACGGCGAATGGCTCGAAGCAAGTGAAGAAGAACTTCTGCTAATCTCCCCCCATGATCAGTCCGATCAATATTTACAAAGTGTTGAAATGCTGTACTTAGGAAAAGAAATCAATAAAACGGAGTTGCTACCAGCGATGAAAAAATCAAACGACTATGAAAAAGAGCACAAACGTATATTGAAAGAACGAAATGAGATCATCGACGGATTGCTTGATGTCTATAACGATTATTTTTTGTTGCACCAAATGTTTGAAGACGATGAATATGTAGAGGTAATGGATTTGGTGATGAAGCATTTATCCAAAATCTCAAAAGAGCGCTCATAACTGAAAGAACTGCCATAAAACATAAAAAACATAAGGAACTGCTAGAACATAGAGCATTGTATTTAGCATGGTTTCAAACCATTCATCGACTGTCTTGCTATGTAGAATTTTCGAAATAGAAGATAATGCGAAGTGGTTTTCTTTTTTATGCTTTAGTACGGTCGTTACTTGTCTCATTAGTAGTTCCTCCTTTAAGAAACGGGTTTAATACATTCATATGAGACGGGCATGCTTTAGTAGAACTAGAAAATGGGACAAGCTAAAACTTTTTAAATTTTATACATACAAGCTCTTTTTTCATCATACATCTAAGTGTAAAGGGGTGATATTGTGAAAGAAATCGAAGTGGTGATTGATACGGAAGAGATAGCGGAGTTCTTTTACAATCAGCTAATGAAAAGAGGGTATGTTCCATCGGCACAAGAGATTGAAGAGTTAGCTGACATTACCTTTGATTATTTGCTAGAAAAATGCATTATTGATGAAGAGGTTGAGTAGTGAGGGCATGGTGAAGAGGAGGATCTTTCTAAGGATCCTCCTTTTTAGTGATGACTTAAAAGCGAAAAGGCCGTCATTTTTTTATAATAGTCATCCGTAATGTCGATAGGCTCAGAGGGTGGAGAAGGTTTTAACAACGAGAGCATATCCGTAGATGTAAACCAATCGCTTAAGTCATAAAAAGAGTGACGAATGTCAGGCCACGCGTGATGTAAAAATGGGCTTTGTACTTTGCGGGAGTGAGGGTGTGGAGAAAAGAATTGTTCACTATAATCACTCCGTGAAGCAGTATGCGGATAATTAGCTATAAACTGACACGCTCCTTTCAAAATAGAGGGGTGAAACAGCGAATGATAGAGGTGTTTTCCATACTCAATTCGTTTGGTTAAATCTGAAAAAGAGTCAATTGCTTGACCGACAATGCGAATGTGATGCTCTTTTTGATAGGGAACAAGCACATACGTCATCCGTCCCCATTCTTGAAGAGTAAATTGCCACGTGTTTAACACATGTTTTTTGACAAACGGAAGATGCATCAGCCTCTGTTCGATGTAGTGTTGCTCATTAACGATGAGAGAAGTAGTTAGAAGGGAGGCGTTTTTAGTTGATAAAAACTCATTCCACATCATATACATGAACGATGATGCGTGAAAGGCAGGTAGTAAATGAAACAACGATTTTTGCTGTCGTTTCGTTTCTTCATACAGGAGAAGCTGCGGGTAAGCATCATAAAAAATGAGCGCATTGGCTCGTTCAAGGAAATGAAAAAAGGCTTCTTTTTTCTTTGTAGAAAGAAGATGCTTAATCAAATCTCCTTTTAAATCAGTCATGTGATAACCACCGTTTCGAGATACAATGTGTGCAAGGAGAGACCAGTGAATTTCAGGATGACGAATGAAAAAATGCAAATAGGCATTTGTTCGTGTAAGGTTATTTTGATTTAATGCATCCGTTTGAAGTCGTATTTTGCGAATCAATGCTGTTTCATTTTTTGACAGGATTGCTAATTCACTTGGTGGTTTTTCGAGAAGAAGATTTGCCGTCGCGTGTAAATGCTCCATTTCAACTTTCTCTTCTGTGAACAAATTGTGAAACATTGTGTAAAAACCTCCTTTTCGATGGAGAAATGGGTAGTTAGAGAGGAGAGCTAGTGAAACCTTTTAGATTTCTAGTACGTATAAACAGTATAACTTTTATGAAATGAGGGAATTACGTGATTAAACGTATATTGAAATCTCTTTTAGGCCAAAGCAGTCACCGTCGATACAGCAGCAGTGACTATAAAAAAAGACGTCATTACAGCAGCAGCGATTATAAAAAACGTCGAAACAGTCACCACGGTCATTCTAGCTATGGACATCATCACTACAAGAAAAAACATCGAAGCGGCAGCTTTTTCTCGAGTTTTTTTAGTAGCTGATTCTCATGTCTTGGTTTCATCAACTATATGAATACGTAAAGGATCGTCCTCTTAAGGATGGGGACGTGATTGATCATCAATATAAAATTCAGACATTGTTAGGGAGGGGTAGCTATGGCATTACGTACATTGCAACAGATCTTGTCACAGATGAATCCGTTGTGTTAAAGCAGCTACGTCCAACAAAGCAAAAGCTAGAACGAGGAAAGCGCTCGTTTCAATATGAGTGTGAACTGCTTCAATTTATTCAGCATCCTCAAATTCCGTCCTTGCATCGCAGTGTCCAAGATAAAAAAGGCAGCTTCCTTATTATGGATTATGTAAAAGGACATACGTTTGAGGATCTCATTTTTCGAGACGATCGTCGTTATTCTGAAAGTGAATCATTGACGATTTTATTAAAAGTTATCGATGTGGTGTCAGATCTTCATGATCAAGGAATTGTGCACCGAGATTTACGCATTCCAAATATCATTGATGTCGGTGATACGATACATATCATTGATTTTGGGCTTGCAAGATGGAAGCATGACACAGATCCGGATATTCATACCTATGACGTAGAAAAGCGATTGATGCGCTCTGTAACCGTTAAAAGTGATATCTATGCACTAGGCCATTTTTTGCTTTTCCTTTTGTATTCTTCGTATGAGACAGAAGGGACAGAAGAGAAGAGCTGGGAGCAGGAACTACCACTTTCAGTACCGTTAAAGGAGATTATTCGTCGAATGTTACAAATAGAAGGTGAATATGAATCCATTAGAGACCTTCAGGTTGACGTGCTTCAATATTTATCTATAACAAAGTAGAGGGTGAGAGAATGGCAATATTTAATAAAGTGTTAGCTAGAATGGGAATTGGGTCTGCAAGAGTAGATACGAAGCTTTATAAAGATCAGCTTATTGCAGGAGAGAAGATTGAAGGAGTGATCGAAGTATACGGTGGAAACATCGAGCAGGAGATCGACTCCATTTATTTAAATTTATACACATCGTACGTTCGGGAAGTGAATGATTCCAAGGTAAAAGAAAATTACTTGTTGAATAGCTTTAAAATTGCCGATCCCTTTGTCATTCAGTCACAGGAGAAGAAAGAAATTCCGTTCTCATTTGATCTGCCCGCCGATACACCCGTTACGATGGGCAGAACGAGAGTATGGATCGCAACAGGTCTTGATATAAAAAATGCCGTTGATCCGTCTGACGTGGATCATATGGAGGTTCTTCCGCATCCAATATTACACGCAACGATTAACGCGATGAGTGACATGGGCTTTCGCTTGCGTCAAGTAGAATGTGAGGAAGCACCAAGACGCCTTCGTGGGCGTCTACCGTTTCTACAAGAATTCGAGTTTGTCCCAACAAGAGGTGCTTTTCATGGAAAGCTAGATGAACTCGAATTAATGTTTTATTTCCTCGCTCCAGGGAAATTTGATGTACTAATGGAGGTAGACCGTCGTTCAAGAGGAATCAGTGGCTTTTTAGCAGAAGCACTGGAACTAGATGAAACGCTTGTTAGGTTCACAGTGACAGATGAAGATATTCCACAGCTAAAATCACTTCTTGAAAGCGTTGTGGCACGCTATAGTTAAAAACGGATAAAGCCGCTTTCTTCCTCACATATTAAGGAGGAGAAGGGAGGCGAACGTATGTCACATAAACATAGCAATCAAACAGAACAAAAGGCCATCCAACATAAGCAAAAAACACAACCGGAGTTTTCAAACGAATTCGTAGTGAATCAGGCACCGAAAAAAGAGCATTACCCTCAGCCGAAAAAATAATGCTTGTGCGAAAACATGTGGGTGTCTTCATCCACATGTTTTCTTTATTCGTAGCGGAAAGGAATGAGAGGATGAAACAGAGAGGAAAAGACGGCGTTTATATTATTGCATCACTTGTTCTATTTATATGCTTGCTGGCTATTTTTAAACTCGAATGGGTACAAGCGCTAGATCAATCCATTACAGATGCGATGTTTAATAAACGAGGAGATGAATTTACAGCGCTGTTTGTCTTTATGAGTACGTTAGGATCGTGGAAAGTCACAGGAGTAATAGGAATTATCATATGCCTTTATCTTTTAGTGAAAAAGCAAAATCATGCGGCATCTTTGTTAGCAATCATTTATATCATGTCTCGTGTATTAAATTGGATTGTGAAGGAACTCGTTCACCGTCCGAGACCAACGGTGGAGCATCTAGTGGCAGCATCTAGCTACAGCTTTCCAAGTGGTCATGCGATGAATTCGATGTCCTTTTTCGGTTTTATTTTGGTTTTAATTCTTTACTATCAGAAAAGAAGCGTTGGACGAGCTTTAGCGTGTATTTTGCTTGGCATTATCATTTTCCTCATCGGCTTAAGTCGTATTTATGTGGGGGTTCATTTTTTCACGGACGTGCTAGCTGGCTTTGCGCTCGGCTTTACCTTAGTAACCGTATTTAAAATATTACTGAAGAAAAAACTGCCAAAATAGGATTACAAAGAGGAGATTTAGGATATATAAACAGAGAAGCATCTAAGGAGGAATAGAAATGGTCTCGAATAAAGCAAGCGTTTTTAGAACGAGCTTTCTGTCCTGTTTACACCAACATATGGAGCAATCTTCTATTTCTAATATACGTAATTTCTATGAAACAATAAAAACACAGCCGTTTCATTTTCAGATTCGTTCATTGTTTGAACAATTGCCTCTTTTTTATAGCGGGGGACTCACAGAGATCATCAGCTGTATTAGTGAAGCTCTAGCGTGTACGGTTGAACGTTATACGGTTGATCTCATTCAATCAGCTGGTTTTCGTATCTTAGGTAAGCCGTCGTTTTTTTGCGGACCGAGTTATTATGAACTAAACGCAGACGGAGACTTTGAACTTTCCGTTGATCTGTCGGTCACATGTGAAAATCGAACGGTCGTGTTTATCTCCATTAAATGCACGCAGTACGATCTGCTAACAGATTCAGGGGTACATCTTATTTGTGACATGATTGAGCGGCGCGTTTTGAACAAGTTGGGCATCAGGCAGCAAATTTCGTAGAAGCATTCAAAAGCAAACAAGCTTTTGGATGCTTCTTTTTGCATGAACACATAAAAATGAAACTTTTTCCACTCTGTACCGTATTACATAGAGTAAGGAGGAATTACAGATGAATCAACTACAGTTATTAAAGCTACGAAAGTTTCAATTCTTATTTATGAATGCCATTATTGCTGTTTTATTTTTGCTTCTTTTTAGCCTCATCCACATAGGGATTGGCATGAGAAACTTCTTCATACTGATGAGTTTACTCATGGTTGCACAAACGATGTTATTACTTTTTGACAAACGTCCCCTCCTTTATCGCCTCTCCAAAAACATGGCAAAGCTTCTAGAGTATGAGAAAGAAAAGCTCGGAAACGAATGGCGGAAACAACAAAAAAGCCAGATTATTGCTGGAGTAATGGTTGCTATTATGTTTATGATGAATGCGAATTTAATGGATAATCGTCAGCTCTTTACAGGTTTTGAAGACGTTTGGGAATACATTTTATTCTTTGTCTTTATGCTAGGTATCGTGAACATTCCGCTGTATTATCACGTTAAAAAAGTAGATCGACAATCGACGGAAGAACTTCAGGGCTATACGAAAAGCATGTACATCTCAAGTCTAGTAACGGCAATTATCTGTTTTTTTACCGTCACACTGATCACAGCGATCATAAGTAATTTTCTATAAATAGAGCTTAAAGCGCTACGTGTTGGCGCTTTTTTCGTTGCTTTTTCTCATGCTTGAAAAAAATACATGGAAAATTGATAGAAATATTTTACTATTCAGATAAAAGACGTTACAATAGGAATCGGAATGAGAATTTGCTACATCATTCTTTGTAAGCGTTAACAAAAAAGATAGGTTAAAAGGAGAGGTTGTAGATGCTAAAAGAATCCAAATCGAACAAGCAGCTAGAGTCCTACTTGAAAGAGCCGAAGAAACTATTTGTAAACGGAGAATTTATTTCGTCCACTAGCGACAAAACGTTCCCAACGTACAACCCCGCAACAGGTGAGACGTTGGCTCATGTGTATGATGCGAACGAACATGATGTAGACAAGGCAGTAAAAGCAGCAAGACACGCGTTTGAAAAAGGCGAATGGTCGAAGATGAGCGCGTCAGATCGCAGCCGCTTAATTTATAAACTAGCTGATTTAATTGAGGAGCACAAAGAAGAATTAGCTCAATTAGAAACGCTTGATAATGGAAAACCGTTAGCAGAAACACGCAATGTAGACGTACCGCTAACCGCTGAGCACTTCCGATATTTCGCGGGATGGGCAACGAAAATTACTGGACAAACGATTCCAGTTAGCGGTCCGTACTTTAACTATACAAGACATGAGGCAGTTGGGGTAGTAGCCCAAATTATTCCGTGGAACTTCCCGTTACTTATGGCTGCTTGGAAGCTCGGAGCTGCGCTAGCAACCGGATGTACGGTCGTACTTAAGCCGGCAGAGCAAACGCCTCTTTCAGCTCTATATCTAGCTAAATTAATTCAAGAAGCTGGCTTCCCAAGTGGAGTAGTGAACGTTTTAACTGGTTACGGGGAATCAACAGGACAAGCACTTGTCAAACATCCTGATGTTGATAAAATTGCCTTCACGGGTTCAACGGAAGTCGGAAAGCTCATTATGAACCAGGCAAGCCAGACGTTAAAACGAGTAACGTTAGAGCTTGGCGGTAAATCACCGAATATTATCCTTCCTGATGCAGATTTATCTCGTGCGATCCCTGGAGCGCTGAGTGGAATTATGTTCAATCAGGGTCAAGTATGTAGCGCAGGATCTCGCCTTTTCATTCAGAAGAAGCTTTATGATAACGTCGTAGCAGATCTCGTTACGCACGCGCGCAAAATCAAGCAAGGAAATGGTCTAGAAGACGGCGTGGAAATGGGTCCTCTCGTATCAGAGGAGCAGCAAAAACGCGTCATGAGTTATATTGATAGTGGGAAAGAACAGGGAGCGGAACTGTTGACGGGCGGAAATAGCCCTTACGACAGAGGGTACTTCGTTTCACCGACTATTTTCGCCAACGTAAATGATGATATGAAAATTGCACAAGAAGAAATTTTTGGTCCAGTCGTATCAGCACTGCCGTTTGAAGATTTAGATGATCTAGTGGATCGTGCTAACAAAACCGCCTACGGATTAGCGGCAGGTGTATGGACGGAAAACGTGAAAAAAGCTCATTACATCGCCTCTAAGCTCCGAGCAGGTACGGTGTGGGTGAACTGCTACAACGTATTTGATGCCGCTTCACCGTTTGGTGGATTTAAGCAATCAGGTATCGGTCGTGAGATGGGAAGTTACGCGTTAGATAATTATACAGAAGTAAAAAGCGTATGGGTGAATATGCGCTAACTTCTAGATGATAATAGGGGAGAGTACCGATTTTTTCGGTGCTCTTTCTTTCGGTTTAAAATTTTTGAATATTTCGACAAAAATACCGAGAATTAGAGAAAGGATTTTGAAAATCTTACCTTGAATAATATAAAGTATAAATACGTCTTATTGACTGAGAGCAAAGGAGAGGTTTAGAAGATGGTGAATACATGGTTGAAAGTGAAAAGAATGATTAAGCGTACGTTTGAATACGATGTGACGATTATGCAAACACCGAGAAAAGGCGAAGAAAAAGGATATCGACAAGTATATCGTTTGACTCTTGCGGCTGGTAATCATGATGAAGCCATGCTCCACATCTTTCGCACATTTAATGTGGCAGACACTCTTCCAAGAGATTTTAAGGCACGTTTCGTTAGTACAGGAGACGTCCTAATGATTGATGAAGGAACAGGAGGAAAGCATTATTACAAGCTATGGGCTGGAGGATGGAAGCCCGTTAATCGCGCACATATTCGTTAGAAAAACCCTTGGATATCCAAGGGTTTTAACTTGTGTACTCATTATGGTTATGACCAGGGCCATTTTTACGCTTTGCTGCCGTATATTCATCCCCATGTGCTTCATGCTCAGCTACAATTGCCTCTGGTGGCGTATGATTATTCTTCTTCGGTGAATTAATTCGATTGCGGTGTTTCTTTCCCATTGCAATTCCCCCTTTATACTCAATGACTAATCTTTAATAGCTTGCCCTTGATAAGCAGGTGTATGTACAAAGAATAGGAAAGTGAAAGCGCCTCCTAACAGTGGCGTAGCTCCTTGTTTTAGGATATAATAAGGCTGTCCTTGAGGCAGATGTCATGAACATAATTAGGAGGAATAAAATGAGCGTACATATTGGGGCAAAAGCGAATGAGATTGCGGAAACGATTTTACTTCCAGGAGATCCATTACGTGCAAAATATATTGCAGAAACGTTTTTAGAAGATGTAACATGCTATAACGAAGTGCGTGGAATGTTAGGTTTTACAGGTACGTATAAAGGAAAGCGCGTATCTGTTCAGGGAACGGGTATGGGTGTTCCGTCCATTTCAATCTATGTTAATGAGTTAATGCGTGAATATAACGTGCAAAACTTGATTCGCGTTGGGACATGCGGCGCTATTCAAAAAGATGTAAAGGTGCGCGACGTGATTTTAGCGATGACGTCTTCAACAGATTCTCAAATGAATCGCGTGGCATTTGGACCAATCGATTATGCACCAACGGCAGACTTTACGTTACTGAAAAGTGCATATGATGCAGGTACTGAAAAAGGCCTTAACTTAAAAGTAGGAAGCGTTTTCACTGCGGATCAATTCTACAATGATTACGGCGATTTAGAAAAGTTAGCTAACCACGGTGTGCTAGCGGTAGAAATGGAAACAACGGCTCTTTATACACTAGCGTCTAAATACGGTCGTCGTGCACTATCTGTACTAACGGTAAGCGATCACATTCTAACAGGTGAAGAAACGACTTCTGAAGAGCGTCAAACGACGTTTAATGAAATGATTGAAGTGGCGTTAGAAGCAGCTTTAAATATGAAATAAAACAGAAACTGCTGAGAGATTTCTCAGTAGTTTTTTACTTGTGCATGCGTTTAGGCAAGGTTTTTAAAATTGCTGTAAAGGGTAACTCTTTCACAAAAAGACTTATTTGTAGTAGAATACCGATTAGGTCATTTTTTGACCTTATAACGGAGCTCGCGTATAATGGCTTTTTAGTAAAACTGTGTATGTTCTTTAATACATAGGCGTGATTTTGTATTAATCAGGAGGTGTAATCCGTACGTTTGTTACGGAGCCAAATTGGAAGTTTTTAAATTAATTATGATTGCAGTATTAATCGCCATCTCAGGTTTTTTCGTGGCGTCTGAGTTTGCAATTGTAAAGGTACGATCATCAAGATTAGACCAGCTCATAGGTGAGGGAAGTAAGCAGGCTATAGCGGCTAAACGAATGGTAGATAACTTAGATGAATACTTGTCAGCGTGTCAGCTAGGTATTACGCTTACGTCTCTTGGACTAGGGTGGCTTGGTGAACCAACGGTGGATGAAATAGTCCATCCCCTTTTAATGAAGCTAAGTTTACCTGCATCTGTTGCGGGCATTATTTCGTTTATTATTGCTTTTGCAGCGATTACGTTTATTCACGTTGTCGTAGGGGAATTAGCACCGAAATCATTTGCTATTCAAAAAGCAGAAAAAATCAGTCTGCTAACGGCACAGCCGTTAATTTTATTTTATAAGGTGACATATCCATTTATTTGGTTGTTAAACACGTCTGCTCGTGGCGTAACCAAAATGTTTGGTCTAGAAGCGGCTAGTGAACATGATCTAGCGCATACGGAAGAAGAGCTGCGCCTCATTCTGTCGGAAAGCTTTAAGAGTGGGGAAATTAATCAGTCAGAATTTAAATATGTAAATAACATTTTTGAATTTGACGAGCGCCTTGCAAAAGAAATTATGGTGCCGCGAAAAGAGATTATTGCCCTCGATCAGGAAAAAACAATCCGTGAAAACATTGAAGTGATTCGTGAGGAGAAGTTTACCCGTTATCCCGTTATTGAAGGGGATAAAGACCATGTAATTGGTTTAGTAAATATGAAAGAAATTTATACAGACTTAGTAATGAACGGGGTCAAAAAAGATCATTCCATTCATGATTATGTTCGTCCAGTCATTCAAGTCATTGAAACGATTGCGATTCATGACTTATTAATTAAAATGCAAAAGGAACGTACTCATATGGCCGTTTTAGTTGATGAGTACGGTGGAACGGCAGGTCTTGTAACGGTAGAGGACATCTTAGAAGAAATCGTTGGTGATATTCGAGATGAGTTCGATACGGATGAACAAGCTGAAATTCAAAAAATCAATGAAAACAAAACGCTGTTAGACGGAAAAGTTCTTATTTCAGAAGTAAACGATCTATTTGGCCTTGAAATTGATGATACCGAAATGGACACGATTGGCGGCTGGATTCTCTCAGAAGAATTTGAAATTCAAGAGGGAGATAGCCTGACAGCAGGAAGCTATCGTTTTAAAATCAAAGAGCTTGATGGTCATCACATAAAATGGATTGAAGCAACGCATGATCCAGCGTTAGAAGAAAAAAGCAGTGAGAATATAGAGGTGTAAAAAATGTGAGCCTAATTAGGCTCACATTTTTTTATGGAAATCAATTGCATATTTTTTGTTATTAGACTATTATCTAATTAGATAACAGTCTAATAAAGGAGAATAAGATGCAGTTAAACCGATTAGTGGCTTTTCACAAAACAATGGGAGACACGACACGTGTTCGAATTTTAATGTTGCTTGCAAACGGACCTCTTCATGGGCAGGCGATTGCAGGAAAACTAGGATTGACCGCTCCGACGATTACACATCATATGAACAAATTAAAGGAAATCGGAGCCATTTATCAGAGGCGAGAAGGAAATACGATTTACTTTTATTTGGATCAAAAGTCATTGGAGTTCAGTTCAAACGCGCTTTTAAAAATGATTATGAAAGGGGAAGAAGGGAAATTGACTAAATCAAAACAAGGGGAATACGAGCTAATTGTGCAAAACTTCTTACAAGGAGACGGGCGTCTAAAAACAATTCCCGCACAGCGTAAGAAAAAGCAAATTATTCTACGGTACATGATGAGAAGCTTTGAAAAAGGACGAAAATATGAGGAGAAAGAAATCAATGAACATATAAAACGATTCCATGACGACTATGCGACCATTCGACGTGAGTTTATTATGAGCAACATGATGTACCGTGAAAATGGCATATACGAGGTGAATCCGGAAGAACTATGGACGTCGGTTGAGTAGGTAAAAAACGGGTTGGATTAACAAATGCTAAAAAGGGGTACACCATTACTAACACAACGTTTTATGGAGGTAATAGGTGATGAAAGCATTTGTCGTACAATATACAGATCGTGAAACGAGAGAACGCGTATTTGATGGTCCTGTCTTTGGAACAGAAGAAGAAGCGATGGAAGCACAGCGCAAGCTCGAAGAAAAAGGACATTTTGACGTAATCGTTGAAAGCGAAAATGATATTCAGCTTGATCGAGAATAACGATACAAAAAAACCACGCATGTGCGTGGTTTTTTGTCGCAATTATTGATCTTATTCTGAACCGAACATATAGCGCTTGTAGTGAAACGAAACGCCGAATATGAGTCCCATTGCAAACATATTTCCCATTAGCGAGCTTCCTCCATATGAAACAAATGGAAGCGGAATTCCCGTAATCGGAAGAACTTGAATGGTCATCCCAATGTTTTGGAATACGTGGAACGAAACAAGCGCAATAACGCCCGTACATAAGTATGAATTAAATTCGTTACGCGTCTCGAGTCCAAGTTTAATTAAGTAATAGACAAGTACAAAGAATAGGCTAATAACGACACTTCCACCAATAAACCCAAACTCTTCGCCGATTACAGCAAAGATAAAGTCTGTATGTCCTTCAGGGAGGTATACCATGCCTTTTGTAAACCCTCTACCGCTAACCATACCAGAACCGATCGCATTAAGGGATTTAATTAAGTGATAGCCATCTGATCCACTATAGTTATAAGGGTCTACCCACGAATAAATTCGTCCTAGTTGGTATGTTTTTAATCCCAACACATTTTTAACAAAGGAAGGAAAATAAACAACGAGAGACAGAATTCCTACACCTAAAGCAGCGATGGATGAAAAGATTGGCACAATGATTTTCCACGAAATTCCCGAAACAAATACCATTCCTGTGAAAATGGCAATCATTACAAGCCCCGTTCCTAAATCGGGTTGCTGCATAACGAGTAACCACGGAACTAACAGCGTTAATCCAAGTTTAAATAGTAATAAAATATCTTCTCGGAACGAACGAATTCGGTATTTTTCATTGTGTTTCACAATGACGTTGCTGAGCGCAATAATTAAAAACACTTTCATAAACTCTGACGGTTGCAGGGAACCAATTCCAGGAAGTTGGAACCAGCTTTTTGCACCGTTAACTTCGTGTGCAATTGAATCTGGTGCTACGATTAGGAACGTCAAAATAAGAAGTCCAAGCCCGTACATATACCAGGACAGCTTTTGAAGCTGATCGGAATCTAAAAGCATTACTCCTCCAGCGATTGCTGCTCCTACGATATACCAAACAATTTGTTTCACGACAAAGTTTTCATCATATTGTCCTAAATGTTGAGCGCTATATATTGCCGTACAGCTTACACAAAAGAACAAAAAGAGGATGAATGCTAAGTTCCAATCAAATCTACTAACGTTGTTATTATTACCCATTTTCTCACCTAACAGCCTTCAGTTTTAAAACAAATACAGCTACTTATTATACAGGAATCCCTCTCGAACATAAATAGTCTGTACTTAACAATTTTATATATAATATTGGCATTTTACCAATGATAACTATGAATATTCGTTAAAAAGGACTAAATCTAGTAAATGTTGCATATAAATTAACTAGTAAGAAAGAGTAGGAGAGGAGAATCCATGTTGAAACAAGAGCTGATTATCGTACTTATTTTACTGTCCTTTGCTTGTCTAATCAACTATTATCTTGCAAAGTTTTCTACACACACGACAAGAAAACATGGAAGAATGATTGCAGCCCTAATAGGATTCACGCATGGATTGTTCGCAAGTGTTTGCCTTTCCTATTTATGGGACCAGCCATATCAATATGCTGCTTCAATTGGAATTATTGTTGGTGTAGGAACGGGATGGTATACTGGCATCTATTCAACCTCTACAGCCATTGTAAACGGCGTTATAGCTGGTGTAGTTGGCGGGGGAATAGGAGCATATACAATGGGAAACATTCATCCTTTTTTTGCGCCGCTTCTTTATATGAGTGCATCGATTTTTCTATTTGTCACTTTTTTTCTTCTTTTAGCCTATGTGCTCTATAAAATTCCGGTGGATCAATCTGTTTTTGTCAAACGGATCATTCAGCATCCCTTTTTAGTAGGGCCTCTTCTAGTTATCGTATTTTATGGCTATCAGTGGATAGAAAATCGTTGGAATAACAACAAGTAAGTGCAACATGTTTCGTGTTTAACCAAAAGAATTTTTAAGAAGACGATGAAAGTATTTGACGTCTATCAAAATATATGAAATAATAAATTTCGAAATCGAGATAACTCAATTGAGGATATATGTTAACTAACTATTATCTCGAACCAAGACCATTTTACAACAAGAACTAGGAGATGAATATAATGGCAAACGTATTATATGTAAAAGCAAATCCAAAAGCAGACGAAGCATCTTTTTCAGCACGTCTTGCAAACCAATTTTTAGATGCTTATTCAACAGAGCATCCAGCAGATAAAGTAGAAATGCTTGATCTTTACTCTACTAATCTTCCATTAATCGATGCTGACGTATTAGGCGCATGGGGCAAACTTGCTGAAGGTGCTGAATTATCAGCTGAAGAAGCGGCAAAAGTAGGTCGTTTAGGCGAGCTTGTTGATCAATTTGTTGCAGCGGATAAAGTTGTATTTTCTGCCCCAATGTGGAACTTTGGTTTCCCACCATTATTAAAAGCATACATTGATGCTGTGGCGGTAGCAGGAAAAACATTCCAATATACAGAACAAGGTCCTGTTGGTTTAGTAGGAGACAAAAAAGTAGTTCTTCTTGAAGCACGCGGAGGCGTTTACTCTGAAGGTCCTGCTGCTGAATTAGAGCATACACAAAGCTTCTTTAAAACAGTAATGGGATTCTTCGGAATTACAGACGTAACGGTTATTGCAACTGAAGGTATGGCTGCGGCTCCAGAACAAGCGGAAGCTATCTTTGAAAAAGCTGTAACAGAAGCAAAAGCTGTTGCAAACAAATTTTAATTAATGATCCATGAATGAAAAAGGCGACCTCCGCGCGAGGGCGTCTTTTTTTATGGGTAATTTTAAACGATCAAGCCACTTTTGACTAAATAAGAGAACTTTTCGAAAAAGAAAAATGATTGCAAAAATAGCTCTATTTCATCTATTAAAGAGAAGAAAAAAGGTGTAAAATGGACTTTCAAAATACTATTTTTTAAAAGCGTTCGAGCATATGGGCAATTAAGAGACACCTGGTAGGTTACGCTGTGTACGTTACTTACACAGGTTAATTATTTTATTGAAGAAAAGGTGAGAACATGATGCTTCGATATGGACCTGACCATAAAACCGAAATGTTCTTTTCGTTGTTAAGATGGATTTTTCTTGCTATAGCAGCTATTATTTTTTATATTCCCTCGTTCCGTCACATGCTGTCACTCGAATTGAGAGCGTTCTCATATTTGTTTTGGATGGGTCTTATTTATATGAGCATTACGCAAGTTTGTTTGCGATGGTATAAGCAAAAGGGACGAATTTTTACCACGATTACATATGCGGGCGTGTTGTTTGATTTTGTAGCAGCGATCTGGCTTATGATTCTAACAGGCGGGGTTACGAGCTTTTTCTTCCCCGTTGCTTACTTAATTGTGATGCATGCAACCATTTATTGGGGAAAAAGAGGTAGTTTTATAAGCGTTACAGGCATTATCTGTGGATACGTATTTATTTATTTTTACCTTGAACAATATCAATATGACGATAAAACATTTTTCTTATGTTTAAATCTCAGTTTTTTGGTTTTACTCGGCTTGTTGGGAAGTATGCTAGTGGCAAGAGAAAGACAGCATCATAGCGAGAAAATGTGGTTTCAAGAAGCAGCTCTTCATGATTATTTAAGCGGGTTGCCCAATCACCGTGCATTTCAGGAGGAGCTTCAAGACTCTATTTATGCTAAAAAGCCATTTCTACTCATTATGTGTGACTTAGACCATTTTAAAGCAATTAATGATCAATATGGGCATGTTGTAGGCGATGATGTTATTAAACACGTTGCGGTTGTTTTAAAAGATTGTGCACACCTCGCAAAAGGTCAAGCCTTTCGCTACGGAGGAGAAGAGTTTTCTCTTTTACTGCCGCTCAAATGCAAAGATAGATTGAGGGAACTTCTAAAAGAAGCGGGAAGCAGGTTGCAAAATATAACGATATTGGATCATACGTTTAGCGTCACCATGAGCTTCGGCGTTGCAATCGGAACGGTGAATCAAACGGCTCAGGAAATTGTGAAGGAAGCAGATGACTTGTTATATGAAGCAAAGGAAGCAGGGCGAAATTGTATGGTCATTCAAAATCAGAAAAACTATGAAGTGGTTGGTTTTTAAACCATCACGAGCGCTCGTGGAGGCTTTTCGTTGCGAGGCGACATGAATCGTGGTTAAATTTAAAATGTAAATATTTTATGAACTTTCAAAAACATCAGGTCAATCTAGGAGGAATAGAGATGTTCAAAAAACTATTTGGAAAAGAAAAAAAGAAAGAAGACACGTTAATTGCACCACTAACAGGCAAGATTGTTTCATTAGAAGAGGTTCCAGATCCAGTTTTTGCACAAAAAATGATGGGGGATGGGTTTGCGATTGAACCTGCAGAAGGAGATGTTGTTTCTCCTGTAGACGGTGAGGTTGTTCAACTGTTTCACACGAAGCATGCCATTGGTCTTAAAACAGAGGCAGGAACGGAAATTTTAATCCACATTGGCCTTGAAACAGTCGCAATGGAAGGTGAAGGATTTCAAGCCCACATTAAGCAGGGCGATCATGTAAAAGTGGGAGATCCACTTGTATCCTTTGATTTGGACTTAGTGAAACAAAAGGCCAAAAGCACCATTACACCAGTAGTCATTACGAATAGTGAGGTTGTAACTTCTTTTGACGTCATTGCTAGTGGAACCGTAGCAAAAGGAAAAACAGAAAGTGCAACTGTAGTACTAAAGTGATCATTTAGGCGTAAAGAGTGTGGATACATTAATATTCACGCTCTTTTTTTATTTTTGCTCGGAACATTCACAAATTTTATTGGGGTACGTAGGAGTGAACTTTGCATTGCAAATATTCGTTTGGTACAATTCGAACAGGAATTAATGATGTCAATAGCGAATGTTTTTACATAAGTAAGGCGAAATAATGAAAACGTTATGAAAAAATTTCATTATTCTATCGAAAATGTGAACTGATATGGTACAATGATAGACGATATTGTCAGTGAAAGCGAGTTGTGACATGGAATTGACACATGATTTAATTTTATATATCCCATATATTACAATGATCTTGATCTTTGTAATGGGTTATTACCTCTACGATGGTTCTCGTCGTTCTTATGTTCACTCTCAGTGTGTACAAGTTCGGCAAGAATCCTTGGCACATAACTGTACAACACTTATTCTGCAACGTTTATCGCGAATTTCATATATTTTTATCAAGAAACCCGTGAAAGAGCGAAGCAAGTCTAACGGTGATGAGGAAGATCCTTTCCTTCTCTTATACATCTAAATTTAACTGAACTATTTTATCTGGAGGAAAGAGAATGAAGAAAAAGTTATTTTTATTAGTAGGTATGCTGTTGCTAGTCCTAACGGGCTGTAACATGAAAGAACCAATTACACCAGACAGCACAGGTGTATGGAACGAATACTTCGTTTATCCAATGTCTGTGGCATTACAAAAAGTAGCCGAATTTGCGGGTGGAAACTTCGGTCTTTCCATTATTATCGTTACAATCATTATTCGTCTCGTTCTTTTACCGCTGATCATTAGACAGCAACGAAGCACAATGGCGATGCAAGCGTTACGTCCAGAAATGGAAAAACTTCGTGAGAAATATCCTTCTAAAGACATGGAATCACAACAAAAGCTACAAAAAGAAATGATGGAGCTTTATAAAACATATAAAATCAATCCAGTCGCTGGTTGTTTACCAATTTTTATTCAAATGCCAATCATCATGGCGTTCTATTATGCGATTGGTCGTACAAAGGTTATTGCAACACATGACTTCTTATGGTTCAGTCTTGGTCATCCAGACCCTTACTATATCCTACCGGTTGTTGCAGCCATTACGACGTTCTTACAAATCCGTGTCAGCATGACGGATGAAATGCCGCCACAAATGAAGATTACGATGTATATTATGCCACTCTTCGTTTTAATTGCCGGCCTTTCTTTACCATCCGCTCTAGCTCTTTACTGGGTAGTAGGTAACTGCTTCGGTATGGCACAAGGTTTATACTTGAAAAAACGTATGACGCTTTTAAAAGCAAAAGATGCAAACAAAACATCTTAATTAAAAAAGCATTGGGGAACTTTCTCCAATGCTTTTTTCATAACCAGTACGTGATCATTTGGATAAGCATATGCTGAGAGGATGGAGAGATCATGAATTTTTATGACGGTGCATTAAGCGTAATGAAAAAGGATGAGAGCGATGAGCAATGGGTAGAACAAGTGCTTGAGGAGTACTGGGGTGGGACAACAATGGTAACAAGGGGTACCTCACACAATTTACTCCAATACCCTGCTTGGGTAGCTAAGAGAGGGGATCACCCCTCTGGAGTCTTGATTTACCGAATGGAGCAGAATGAATGTGAGATTTTATTGCTTCAATCGTTTGATAAGTATAAAGGAATTGGTACGCAGCTGTTAAGCACTTTCTTGCAAAGCGTTCAGCATGAGGCCGAGCGGATATGGCTCATCACATCCAATGATAATCTGGATGCCCTCCGCTTTTATCAAAAACGCCATTTTTCATTAACACATGTTAATGTAGACGCCATTACACGAGCAAGAGAAACAAAGGCTTCCATTCCGCTTACGGGGTATTATGGAATTCCAATTAAAGATGAACTTCAATTAACGTATGATAAACAATAAAACGAACGCCCTTTATCTCAACGGATGAAGGGCGTTTTTTGTTTCAACGGGATAAAATGAACGCTTCTTTTTCACACTAATGAAAAAGAAAAGGGGGCGCGCATATGATACTGAAAAAGTTAAGCAATGAAAATATAGAGTCTTATTGGGAGCTGCGTCTTCGCGCTTTAGCTGAAGAAGAAACAAGTTTTGTACAAAGCTATCATGAAGCGAAGAAGCTGGATTTAATAACTGTAAGAGCGGAATTCCCAAAAGATGATGATCACTTTATTATAGGTGCATGTAATGATAACGGGGTTCTTCAAGGATTTGTAGGATTTAATCGAGAGACCGGAGAGAAAACACGGCACAAAGGGTCTATATGGGGCGTGTATGTTGCACCTGAAGCGAGAGGTAATGGACTAGCCGAGCAGCTAATGAAAGCAATCTTAAGAGAGGCGAAAGGGAGTGGAGTCGAGCAAGTACAGCTCGTTGTAGCAGCTTCAAATGCGAAAGCTAAGTCTTTATACAAACGTCTCGGTTTTGCATCCTTTGGCTATGAAAAAAATGCCTTAAAAGTTCACGATCAATACGTGGATGAAGAGCATATGGTGTTGTTTTTTGTGTGAAATCTGTATTGCGATTGTAAAAAATAGGGTATAGATAAGAAAAATGTTCCAAAACAAGCATTGACAATGATAAGAGATTGTTGAGACAATGAAAGGATGCGTGATAAGCGTGTTTTGGTAGAGAAAAACCTAGATAAGAGAGAAGGTTTTTATAATTTTTAGGACGGAGAGGAACTGAGGTAGTAAGTTATGATTTTCTCAGATAATACAAGTGCAATGGATCATAAAGAAGCATACGAAATGATTCCATTACCCATTATTTTTATTGATTTGTCTGGGCGTATTTTGCATAAAAATCAATATGCACAAGAAGCTTTACAAACAAATACACATGCGTCTTACGAGACATTATATGACTATATTCATCCTAAGGATCGAGAAGCGTTTCAGCAGATGCTCGAACTGCCCCACCGAAAAAAGCCACAGCAAATTTTAATACGATCGGTACATTTAGAAAACAAACTGAAGTGGATCGACACGAAGGTCCAGCCTATTCATATACCTGGTGAGGAGTCTTGTTTTCTTGTGACGCTACACGACATCACATCGCGTAAAAATCGCGAATCACTTTTACATATTAAGCAGCGTACCGCAAGAAAGATTGTAAATGGAAAGTTATTTAAAACCATTTTGAGTGAACTTTCAATGGAGATAGAGGAGCTATTAGATTGTGGCGTTCACTGCTCTGTTCTCTTATACGATGAGATTCGTCAGAACCTTGTCATGCAGGCTGCCCCTACTCTTCCGGCATCCTTCATTCAAGCTATCAATTGTCTACAAATTGGTTCATCTGTAGGGTCTTGCGGTGCCTCTATTGCCCGAAATGACATCGTCATTTGTTCAAATATCCAAGAAGATCATGAACTATGGAGCGGCCCTCAGCGGAAAATAGCGCTTGATCACCATATTCATGCATCATGGTCTGCTCCGATCAAAATCGATCATCAGCCTGTTGGGACATTTTCCATGTACTATGAGCATCCATATGAGCCCGATGAGTTTGAATTAGAGGTCATTGATACGTGCAGCTATTTGGTCAGTCTAGCTGTGGAGCGTGATAAATCAAAGCTGTTTTTAGACGAACTCGTCGAGAAGCGTTTCAAAACGTTAATTAACTCTATGACTGATCTTGTCATCGTAGAAGATCAAGAAGGAAACTGGCTAGATGTCAACCATTCCCTTGAGACCCTTTTGCGAATGGAGCAGCAGTTTTATAAAGGAAAAACAAATGAAGAGCTTTCCGCTTTATATCCGAAATATAAGGAACTTCTAGAAAATTTAACGAGACAAAATGAACGTGCCCGTGTAACAGGAGAACCGATTCAAGCTGAATACACTATTGAGGTAAACGGAGAACAATATATCTTTGATATTATTAGTTCCGCTTTATTTTCCGAAAACGGTGATCAACAAGGAACGGTCATTATTGGGCGCGATATTACATCCCGTAAAGAGATGGAAATGAAGCTAGCGGAAAGTGAACAGCGCTATAAATCACTCGTGGATTATCACCCAGAAGGCATCTATATGCTAGATCTTAACGGTCGTATTTTAGAAATTAACCCGGCTACTGAAAAGCTAAGTGGGTTTACAAAAAAGGAGATCGTAAAGCGTCACTTTCATGATTTTACACAGCCAGAGAATTATCGTAATACAACACGTCATTTCCAGAAAGCATTAAACGGTGAAACGAGTTCATACGAAACCTTTGTGATTTCTAAAAGCGGTGAAAAGCTCATTCTAATTATTACGAACGTGCCTATTGTAGTAGACGGCGCGATTAAAGGAGTATTTGGAATTGCAAAAGACGTGACGAAAAAGCGTCATATGGAAGTCGAGCTCATGGAAACAAAAGAAATTTTAGAATCATTTTTTGAAAATACGTCCGATACGATTGCATTAGCGAAAAAGGACGGAACCATTCTTCGAGTAAACGAAGCGTTTCAGCATGTCTATGGCTGGACGAAGGATGAAATTGTAGGACAAAATATTGCGCTTCTTCAAGGAGACAAGAATTACGAACTCGTCACATTCATCAATGAATTAGAAACGGGTGCCGTCATTAACGGATATGAAACGACGAGATATCGAAAAGACGGCTCCTCATTTGATGCGAGTATTACGATGAGCCCTATTCGTGATGAAAGTGGGAAAGCAGTCGGATTTTCTGCCACGACGCGAGACATTACGGCACGTAAAAAAACAGAAGATATATTGCGGAAATCAAAGCAGCTTGCGCTCATTGGTCAGCTAGCAGCGGGGGTAGCTCATGAAATTCGAAATCCTCTTACATCGTTAAAAGGCTTTTTACAGCTGTTAAACGAACAAGGCGAACCGTTCCCGTTTTATCACATTATGCTAGAAGAACTGAGTCGAATTGAGTTTATTACGAACGAGTTTTTAGCGTTAGCAAGACCACAGGCCGTCATTTTTGAGAAAAAAGATGCGATTAAAATTATTAAAAGCATCGTGGCGGTGGCAGAAATTGAAGGCGTACTTACGAATGTTCATATTCATACAGATTTTCAAGTGCAGTCGGCACCGATCTATGCAGATGAAAATCAGCTGAAGCAGGTTTTTCTCAATATTATTAAAAACTCCATTGAATCGATGGAGAGTGGTGGAACGGTGACGATTCAGCTAGCACAACATCACAATAGGGTGCACATTATCTTTATCGATGAAGGCGTGGGCATTTCTCCTGAGCGAATTAAACATTTAGGCGAGCCTTTTTATAGTACAAAAGAAAAGGGAACAGGGTTAGGTTTGATGATTAGCCAAAAGATTTTAAAAGAACATCACGGAGATATGACGATCAAAAGCAAGCTTCATATCGGAACAAAGGTAGAGATCACGCTTCCCCTGCATTCGTAGGAAAAGAAGCGTACTCATAAGAAGGTTTTTAATAAAATAGGTTACACTAAGTGGGAGAAGGCTTTTTCTTCTCGAAAGCTGTTGGTGAATCCTTTGAATAGGGTGATAAATGAATGGAAACAGAACGAGTAGCAAGGAAAGGGTTAACTTTTCAGAAGATAGCAAGTATTTTTGCTGTGGCTGTTATTGTTTTGGCCCTTGTTGCATCCGTTGTTTTTTTCGTCTGGTCACACTTTACGTATGAACCATCGTCAAAGCTATATTCACATGTTAGCGAAAAGAATATTGTGCAGCGGGATGACTATGTCGCCTTTTTGCCTGATGGAGATGCCAAGGCTGGCATTATCTTTTATCCTGGGGCAAAAGTAGAAGCGATGTCATATGGATACTATGCGCAAGAACTTGCAAAAAAAGGATACCTTGTGACCATTGCTAAATTTCCGCTTCATATTTCTTTTCTCGGGACGAATATAGCCAGTGATATACAGGCTGATTATTCAGATGTAGGCACATGGTTTATTGGAGGACATTCGCTAGGTGGAGTTTCAGCAGCAAAATATACCTATAATCATCAAAAGGATCTATCAGGGCTCTTTTTGTTTGCGTCCTATCCGATGAACAAAAATGATTTTTCGCGCGTTGATTTACCGGTGTTATCCGTTTTCGCAGAAAAAGACGGTGTCATTAATCGATCAAAATGGAAGCATGGAAAATCACTACTTCCAGCAGATACGGAATATCAAACGATAAAAGGTGGAAATCATGGGCAGTTCGGGTGGTACGGAGAGCAAAAGGGTGATCGCAAGGCGATCATCTCAACGAAGCAGCAGCAGGACGAATTAGTTCGCCTGACGGATTCTTGGGTGAAGACAGTAGGGAGTAAGTAAAAGGGAGGAATGCTATATTCCTCCCTTTTGCAGTTTTTTCTATTTTTAGTCATTACAGACAACATTTTCGATCATATTGTGAACGCGTATCGTAATCAAGAATCCAGTCCTGGTAGTTTTTGTATAAAGGATCTAATGATTGCTCGTTATTGGAGACGATGTCTAGCTTTCGATCATCATAAAGATGATAGATCGTCTTCTTCTCCAAGTTAATAAAATAGCAATCCCCTTCAATAAACGGACGGATTTGTAAGTCTCGATTTGCGATCGCTTTTAGCAAGGATTCATGTTTCATATCCGCTAATTGGCACGTAACTAGAAGACGAAGTGACTTTCGCTCCTGATCCTGCTGTTTATCAATCATTATTTCAGTTGAATGTCCAATGGATTTCTTGCGTAAAAAACGTTTCAACGTATGGAGGGCTTTTTTCATATTGTGGGGCTTTTCTGCACGGTTTAAGTGGATAATAAGCATCACATGATCACGACTAGAATGAAGAGCCTCAAATAGAGCGATGGCACGTTTATACACCCTTGACATATATTCTTGATCCCAAGCTTGATCGGTATCCCCAAGTTGAAATCGAATGCCATTTGGAGCATGATAAAATAATGGTTTTTCAATATGGATATCCGGAAATGTTTCTTCTAAAAATGATGAACAGTTCATTGTTTTCATTTTAAACATCCCTTTGTTTTGTAATTGAGCGAATAAGTATCTTATTACTATCCTATCAAATTATTCGATTACATATCGTCGCTTTTTTTTGAAGTTTTCACTACAATCTTTGCAAAGGTGTAACAATCATTGATGAAATGTAAGAAATGCATTAAAAACACCTACAACCACAAGTAGGAGCAAAATACTAAACTGAAATCCCCAGTTAGGTCATTCAATCTCTTGTAAAGAAGTGATATAATATTGAATTATCAAAAAAGAATGACTCTAGGGGGAAGCTTCATGGATATTCGCTTGTTACAGCCAGATGATGCATCAGCATTTGTTTCATTGCTGAAAAAAGTTGATGAAACAGGTTTTATGCTATATGAAGGTGGAGAAAGAGAAACAACGGAGACGAAGCAAAGAGAAAGTATTGAGCGCATTGTCAAAGACGAGCTTTCCACAGCTTTTGTAGCCGAGGATAATGGGGAGCTCATTGGATACATATTTGGAATGGGAAATCAGTTAAAAAGAAAACGTCACTGTGCCTATATCGTAATTGGGGTAGTAGACGATCACCAGGGTAAAAAGATTGGCACGAAACTTTTTGAAACGATTATTCATTGGGCAGAAGCCAAAGATTTAAAACGCTTGGAATTAACGGTGATGAAACACAATGAGCGTGCACTAAGACTCTATCAAAATATGGGGTTTGAAATTGAAGGAGAGAAGGTTGCCTCTCTTTTAATCAATGGAGAATTTGTGGACGAGTATTGCATGTACAAGCTTTTATAAAATAGCACAAAAAGAAAACCTTCATTTTTAGTAAAATAGAAGGTTTTTTTTATTTTTGTTCGAACATAACTAGAAAAGGAAACTTTTTACTAGGAGGCGTGTATGAAAAAGCAAATTACGCTCGTTGTTGGGTTAATGCTGATTGTGTTTTTTATCTTTTTCGGTCGTCAATTATTTCAAGAGGGTAACCCGCTTCCATATTTAATTGGAATGGTAAAAATAGAAGCTGGAGACCATTCAGTTGTTCAAGTGAAAAATAAGCCTATGTCGTATCTGATGAAGGGAAAAGACTATTTTACCTTTATTGAAGAAATGAAAAAGGAGGGGTGGACGTTCAATCAACAAATGGGTTCGTCCTTTCTATTTGAGAAAAAAGAGCGAGGCATTGCTTTTTTGAGTAAGACGTATTCTGGTAAATACGTAATCATGGAACAGAAAAAAAAGAAATAACAAGCATTCCATTATTTACATATTAAATTTTGAAACTATTGAAACCCCTTGCAAGTAAAGGGGTTTTTCGTCATGGGTCGAAAGGGACCGTTAAAATGGGATAATTTTCACATTGAGAGTTTGAAAGAATTTATGGATTATATAAGTGGGGGTCGTAAAAACAGGAGGTCATGACACATGAAAAAACTAGGAGTTATCTTAGCAGGTGCCACTCTTGCAACAACGACAATGTTTGCGGGCGGACAAGCTGATGCAGCAACACAAACACAACCGACAGTAAAGAAGTATGTGTATACATACAATGCGACAAGCATGGAAGATTTAGAGAAATGGCTAAATCAATTTTATGGAACATATTCTGTCCCGCAAAAAGTAACGTCACAACCAACACAACCGGTTAAACAAACACAAACACAGCCGGTCAAGCAAACGCAGCCTACTGCACAAGCAACAAGCGTGAGTGAATTCGAAAAGCAAGTTGCTACTCTAGTAAACCAAGAGCGCAAAAAGGCAGGACTTTCACCGCTACAACTAGATACAAAATTAAGTGACGTAGCGCGTACAAAATCAAAAGATATGATGACAAAGGGTTATTTCGATCATCAATCTCCAACATACGGCTCACCATTTGATATGATGAAGCAGTTTGGGATTACGTACCGTGCAGCAGGCGAAAACATCGCTAAAGGTCAACAAACGCCTGAAGAGGTAATGAACAGCTGGATGAACAGTTCCGGTCACCGCGCTAACATTTTAAGCGCAAACTTCACTGCTATTGGAGTAGGTTTTGTTAAGGGGAGTGACGGTACAACGTACTGGACACAGATGTTTATCGGCAAATAAAACAAAAAAAGAATCCGTTTGGATTCTTTTTTTATTCCCAGGGTTTTTGAATGCCAATTTTTTTCGCTAAGCTTTGGCTGCGTTTTTTACGCGCTTTTCGTTCAATTGCACGTTCTTCCCCAGAAGCATGAAGCATAAATTCTTCTTCCGTCTCTGGAATGACACGTGGCACTCGTACAGGCTTGCCATCGTCATCTAATGCGACAAACGTTAAAAAAGCAGTTGCGGCAAGCTCTCGTTTCCCTGTGCGCAACTCCTCTGAAATAACTTTCACAAACACTTCCATTGAAGACGTTCCTGCCCACGTTACGTAGGATTCTAGGCACACGGAGTGCTGTTGACCAATTGGACGTAGAAAATCCACTGAATCTGTAGAAGCCGTCACGGTTTCAAAGCGTCCGTGGCGTGCGGCAGAAATTGAAGCTACATCATCAATATAACTCATCAACTTTCCGCCAAATAGCGTATCATGATTGTTTGTATCCATTGGAAACACACGGCTTGTTTTTACGACAAGCGATTCGCGACAAAAACGTGCCTGCTGTTCACTCATTCTGTTCACTCCTTAAGCAAGAGGTTCATGCTGATATTCGTTGTTAGTATGTAAAACCTCTATCAATCCATTTCAACTAGAGTTTATCACAAATTTGTCACAAATTATCTCTTTATGCTCATAGATAGTATATGTAATTTTGTTAAAAAATTCCCTCTGCACAAGGGTTTTCTGCTAACTCAAGAAAGAAAACCCTTACATATTGAAGGGGAATGAAACAACGAATTAGCGGGATGAAAGATGAAATGACGAAAGTAGATGACGTCACTTTAGAAAAAATGATATGATAGGACACATAGCTAAAGGAGAGAAAAGAAAATTCAGTTATTTAACGGTTTGCTAAATCATTATATTGTTTTCAATAGGAGCGAGAGATTGAATGAAAAATAAAGTGATATTTGATTTGCTATTTTACATTGCGTTGCCTTACCTAATTTGGAATCAAGGCCGACACTTTTTAGGTGACTATTATGCCATCCTACTATCAACTGCTCCAGCCTTTATCTACACGATCTACACATTTGTGAAAGAAAAGCAGTTTAACGTAACGGGGCTATTTTTAGTCATTACTCTTTTAATTCGTACGATCGTTGACATTATCTCAGGCAAAGCCGATACGATGCTCGTAAACCAAGCCTACTTTATGTTTGGACTAGGAGTCGTATTGTTTATTACCATGCTAATCAAAAAGCCGCTTGGCCTATACTTTTTCGTGGATACAGCTTATCTCATGGGGTACAAAAGAGAAGAAAGCCTACCACTATTCAAAGAAAAACCGTTGTTCTCAATGTTTCAATGGCTCACACTCCTTTTTGCACTGCGCTACATTTTGCTAGGCATTGTTAAACTATACTTGCTGCAAAAATTTGGAGTGGAAGGCTACGGCAATATGATTGTCATTCGACAAGTCATCACGTGGGTATTCAGCATCTTTATTGCCATCTACACATTCTTTATTATTAAAAAAGTGCAAGAAAAAATGGGCTCAACGGACGACATGGACATTAAATCATCTTAATAACACCAAAAGCACGGCGCTACTTTCACAGCGTCGTGCTTTTTTAAACCCATTACGCCCTTCACAAGTAAAAAAGAAAATGCTTCGTGAATCATTTTTTAAAAGGAATTTTAAACTAAAACTCGAACTAACTAAATAAAGACCGTTAACTAATAAAAACCCATTATTCATACTACGTAAAGGTTTACCCATCCAATCAAAGTCAACCCACCAGGGAGATTGACAAGAAATACGTTTCTCAAAGCCCGCAGCAGTAAGGTCACATGAAAAACGGCCCACTCGAAAGGGACAAAGCTACTACCTGATCAACGAGGCGCCAAAGCACCACCCAAAAAGGTTTCCCGATCTAAAACACGGTCAACCCACCAGGGAGGTTGACCAAAAATGCGGTTTAATAGCTCTCCACCAGTAAAGTTCCACGTAAAAACGGACCACTCGAAAAGGATAAGGCTATTACCCAATCGAGCAGTTTCTACCAAAACGATGTTCCAGAAAAAAAGAATGCTTCACAAAACAAAAAGCCCCCCTCCCAAACAGGGCCTACCCAGACCTCCCCGAACCAACCCAAAAAGACCTACATATGCGGATGGCGTCAGCCCGTAAGGGAAGGCGACAGACGCTTATGCTTCCCACATCCCCCCTAACGGAAGGACTGTTAGGGGGGATGTGGGAAGTGAATCCAAAATAATCACATAATTTCACACAATGTTTTGATGATTCGACCTCAAATAGAGGTTAAGATTAGAAAAAATAAGGGAACAGAAACTTAGGAGTGATGATAGATGAGTATGAAAGCAAAATGGATTGCTGGAGGTATCGCCTTCACATTAGCTTTTCCACATATCACAATTATGGCAGCTTCTCAACAAAAACAAATAGGCCAAGATCAGGCACCTTTATCAAACGGTGGTTCATCAGAAGACGATGACATCCGTTATGGCACTGACTTAAAATCATTAGAAGATAAATTCAAAAAGCTTCAGCAGACAGATAGCGGTCAAAAACCTGAGTGGAAGGACGACCTTGAAAAGCTAACAGGGGATACAGAGACAACTCAACAAATTGATGCATCACGTGAAGAGCCTACGGAAATCAATGGAAAACGAACAGGAGCGATGAACGTGGAGAGAATTCAGCGTGTGACATGGAAAAAGGAACGTCGTGAACAGCTAAAACAATTGGATACAGCGATTGAAAAACGAGATTCTGGTGCAATTACTCATATCCTTGATGAAATGCTCGGAGACTTTTATAATCAAGAGAAGCGGTCTTAAATTACAAACCGTTCGTACGTCCAAATGCGATGAAAAGCATTTGGACAAAGTTCTCATAAAATGAATAAAACGGCTAAAGATAAGAACGTACATATAATGATAGAACATGGATAGTAGAGGGGGCGGTTACGTAACGTCCCCTCTATACGTGGGGGATTTAAGATGACATACACGGTTTATTTAGTGGAAGATGAACAAAATTTAAATCAGGTGTTAAAAACCTATTTAGAAAATGAAGGATGGAACGTGTCTGCCTTTTTAGATGGTTTAAGTGCCAAGGCTCAAATTGGCAATCGTCCACATCTTTGGATCTTGGATATTATGCTTCCCGATATTGATGGATATGAGCTCATTAAAGAAATTAAGCAAGCGGATGAAAATATTCCAGTCATTTTTATTTCGGCGCGCGATGAAGACTTGGATCGCATCATTGGCTTAGAGATGGGGAGCGATGACTATTTAGCCAAGCCATTTTTACCAAAAGAGCTTGTGGTACGAGCTAAAAAACTTCTAGAGCGAGTGTACGGGAAGTCGGGTGGAATGACGATTCAATTTGGAACGTACCTGATTAACGAGCAAAGAAGAACCATTCAGGCAGGAAATGAAGAGGTTGTGCTTTCTTCAAAAGAGTTTGATTTGCTTTGCTTATTTGCTAAGAATACGGGAAGAGCCTATTCGAGAGAGCAGATTTTACAGCAAATATGGGGAGATGATTACTTTGGATCTGATCGTGTCGTTGACGATACGATTCGTCGGATTCGAAAAAAGCTTCCAGATTTACTCGTAGAAACGATTTATGGATTCGGATATAGGTCTGTTGAGCAATGAAAAACAGGCCATTATTTGCTCAAATCTTACTTGTTTTTTCGCTGCTTATTGTCATTATCGGCATTACGCTCATTTTTCTTATTAAGGGAACGCTTCATACATTTTTTAAAAATGAAATTTATTCAAATATTGAAGCTTCTCAGCAATTGTTTACGTACGGTGATCGATCACTCCAGTCAACGCGCAGTCAAAAGCAAATTCAAAATTTGCGCTCCGTTCAGCATCTTTTTATTAATGAAAAAGGACAGCTTTATCAAAAAAGCGAGCTTCCCAACTGGGCAGTGAAGCGTTTCTATAAAGAGGCTCTTCTTCAAGAGGTGAATGAAAAACGTTACACACTCACTGTAAAAGGAGATGTAATGTTTTACATTATTCGCAAGGTGAAGATTGGCGAAGAAAACTATTATCATGTGTCATACATGTGGGATTCGTACCGACAAGAACTCGTTAAAACGTTATTGAGTCGTCTAATGGTACTCATTATTCTTGTATTGCTTTGCGGAATTGGGATTGTACTTCTATTTTCAAAATGGCTTGCAAAGCCCATTGTTGAAATGAAAAAACATGTACAGCGCATTGCTAAGCGACAGTGGGACGAACCGATTATGATGGACCGAAAAGATGAGATTGGTGTCCTTGCAGCATCTATTGATTCAATGCGAATACAACTAAAGGCACAGGATGAGGCGCAGCAGTCTATGCTGCAACACATTTCTCATGATCTTAAAACGCCCATCATGGTCATTCAAAGTTATACTGAGGCTCTGAGGGACGGTATCTACCCAAATGGTACATTTGAGACGTCACTAGACACCATTCAAAAAGAGGCCGATCGTCTGCAGCTAAAAATAAAAGATCTTCTCTACTTAACAAAGCTTGATTATATGGCACAGCAAAATCTACGTGCTGATTCTGTCGATTTTAGACAGCTAATTGAAGAAGTGAAAATGAGACTTCACACACGCAAATCGGAAGTTAATGTAACGATTAACGTAGAGGAAGTTCCTTTTTATAGTGACGAGGAGCAGTGGAAAGTCGTATTTGAGAATTTGTTTGATAATGCACTAAAATATGCAAAAGAGCAAATTGATATTTCCATTAAATCCGTAGACGGAGACATTCTTATTTGTTTTGCAAACGATGGTCCACCAATCGAAGAAGCGCTGCTTGCTCATTTATTTGAGCCGTTCCAAAAAGGAAAAAAAGGCCAATACGGTCTAGGACTAGCAATCGTAAAGCGGATTGCCTCATTATATCGTGCTAATGTCTATGCACGAAATACAGCAGATGGCGTGGCTTTTTATATTCGGATTCCGGGTAAGTACACGGGAAATCAGTCGTTGAAAAAGGGATGAACCATTGGTTCATCCCTCTTTTTGTTAATGAGCAAAGCGCTGCATACGTTTTATTTGATTGAGCTGTCTTAAATACGTTTTTGACGAAAGCATTTCTTCCATGCGAATAAAAAAGTGCTCAGCATGTTGTAAGAGAACAGAGAAAAACTCTTTTTTGGAAAATGTCCATTTCCGCTGATTTAAGCAAAATTCAATCTGCTGACTAGAAAGCTGCTGAATGGTCATAGATGACTGATCAGGAACGAACCCTTCGACGATTTTTTTCTCATCTAGTATTTCAAGAGCGTTCAACAAGAAGGACCACAGCTGTTCGAGCTGATCACATTGTTCAAAGCCAATTAATACTTCATCACCGTAGCGAAGCACAATCGCCCCTTTTAAGTCGGTCACTGCTAATGAATCCATCATAAAGTGAACACGTTTGTCGTCTAGATGAATAAAATAGCGGTATGGATTTTGACTAACGGCAGAAACATCATCAATGGTCGCGTCCGGTCTGCATAAATACATATCTACCGTCAGCATGTTTCGTTCCCACTTTTCTCATCGTTAAATGTCCAATTTCTCATTCAAATGCCTCCTCGCTCCGTATTGCTTCTAGTATATAAAGGAGCGCATCGTGCGAATAGGCGCAATGGTACTAGTTATGATTACAGATATTTTACAAATTATTCTGAAAAATTAAAACTATTCATTCGCAATAAAGCGGATTTTTCGACAAAAAATGTGTGACCTTGACGAAGTTGGTGTAACAGTAGATAGGTCTATCGAAGTAACTTTTACTCTTCTTTTGCTGTAACAGAAATATGTTCGTGTAAATCAATGGATACGGTAAGTTCTTGAAAGCGTGATATACCGTATTCATCGGGCTGGCATTGAATAGATGCTTCACAGTTGGCCGCATGAAGCTGAAAGTCTAATAAGGTCCCCTCTGGTGCATAGAGCATAAACGTTTCAATTTTTTGAAAAGAAATGGGAGGCGTTGTAAACGAGCCTCGTTCAGACTGAACTTTGATTACAACATATCCTTTGATTAAAACGGGGATTTTATGGATTAAAGAGGGGATATCCGTATATAGTCGGCTATAAATAGGAATTCTTGGACCTATTTCTAGAAAAGTAATACCGCTCGCGGTTCTTAAATCTACTAGTTCTCCCTGCTTGTTAGTTAAATAACATTCTACATCGTAAATATGACCGAGATGGTAAGGGTCAATAAAAAGCGGATGAAGACCTAGTTCAACATTGCCTAATCGATCACTGCGAGAAAGTTCAACAGTAGTGGTTTCGTAATCTGTAGCTGTAACGGTTATGGTAGGTGTGACGTCAGATAGAGGAGATTCGATAATAAAGTAGCCTTGTTCATTTGTATAGGCGATAAAAGAAGTAAGTACACGATCGGATACGAATAATTCTACTTTTGCATTAGAGATAGGTTGATTTGTAAAAACGTCTTTAACCAGTCCATGTAAGTCTATGGATTTCTCATTTGTCATCACTATCTCACCTCGTATTTCTGCTTTAGTTTATGTTGTATGTGATAAGAGGGTGTATGAAACAGCTATAGATAGAGAAACGGCCTATCATGGACAAGTTTTTTGGGTGTTTGTGGATATTTTCCCTTTCATTTGTCCTTGAACAAACCTGTACGTGTGCTAAACTAAATACATTCTTTTTCTATTCATTTACGAGGGAGATGGAAAGATGATGACACTCAGTAGACTGCTTGTTGTGGCGCTATTTTCAAGCGCTGCGCTTTCGGTGGTATGTTATCAATCCGTTGAGATTATACACGCTATTATGGATATGTTTTTCACTCATAAAGATTTATAAAGGACTTTTATGCCTCATAACAAAAGGGAGCGAATGGTATCATTCGTTCCCTTTTTGCGTGCTCACATAGTCATCTACCCATTTTTCAAATTGAAGCCAGTCGCTCACGTGCGGAACATCCACATCTTGGTTATATGGATAGCTCATAGCCACTGCTTGACGGCCTGTTGCACGAAAAGCTTCTAAGTTATGAGGCGCATCATCAAATAAGACATCACCGTAGACTTTATCTTTTCGGTGAGTAAAAATGATATTCTTCGCACCGATAAACGGCAAATGCTCATTCACCCACTGCTCTTTTTCGGTAAACGCGAACGTGCGACTACTCGTCACGATTAGAATCTCCATTTTCTCATGGAGGCGTTGAAGCACCTCAATTGCATGAGGAAGTGGTTCTAAATGGCGAAAAAGACCAGGTTCGTCTAGGTAATCATAAATTTTTATCCCGCATTCTTGCTTTACGTACTTCTCTGATTGCCAGCAGGCGAGTCGCTCAACTGATAAATCGTCATCAAAGTCTTCGTTGTATCTTTTATGCCACGGAGTCATCAAATCACAAATGACCGAATCCATATCAATGAGTAATGTTGTCATGCTTTTGCACCTCTCATTCCTTTTCTATCGTTATATATACCACGAGAGGAGGCGTGTAGGCAAAGATTAGTTGCGGTCAATGCGGTCATTTAAGGCACTTAAAAATAGCTGTGGGTCATCTACTCTTAAAAATACGACGGAAACCTCTTTTTTCATTCCGTATAAATAGCGTGCACGTACTGTTTTTTTTAGCGCAATTTCGACGTGAGGCGGTTCTTCAATAAAATCAGCAATACGTCCGTCAAATGCGCTCTTGAGGCGCTGTTTATCGGGAAGCTCCTTACTTGTATACAGTGCTACGCCTTCAATAAGATCATAGGGAATCGTCATATGTGACGTTAGGCCATACGTCAAAATTACCTCATCTTTATTGAGCAAAATCGGATTATGGCGAATCGCTTGAATATGACCAATGAAAAAGAAAACCGTATACACATTAAGCGCCAATAAAATATAAGAAAGCGTCGAACTAAATTGGTGAAGAAAGTAGTGAATGCCGATCGTCTCGATTAAGACTGCGTGAATGAGCATAATATAAATCGCGATACCACTCGTTTTTTGATGATACGTATAAGCATAGTCCCCTGTGATGGGGCGTTTTTTCCATGAGAAGAAGGCATGATAAAACATGTCGATTTCGGTTGTAAATACTTCAATCAATTTATTAGGAGGCAGGGAGACTTTTAAAGCCTGTTTTAGCGCATATGAGAATAAAGGTACTCGAGCATAGTAAGTGCGATAGGCGCTTATAATGGTTGGAATCGTACGGAGTACTTTATAAACAATATAAAATTCAACGACTAAAAACAACGCTTCGGCTCCTATCACTATGTAGCCTAATGAGGTGATGGTATGGACATAATCGTTCGGAATGATGACAAAACGAGCAACAAAATAACCAGCTGCCATAACCGGAAAAATATATGTTAAGGAATGGCGTTTATGGATAAAATAAAAATAGGTGAGAAGTGGGATGACGAGCATAAAATCAAACAAGGATCCCCAAATCATTTCAGGTGGATGAGATGAAACAATATCTAAGCGATAGATCAGCCAATTTGATGTAACAATAAGAAGAAGTAGGAAGAAGAAGCTTAGTTTTTTATGGAGTGTCATTTTTAAAACCTCCCTTTTTATTCCATTTTAACATATGGACATAAGTGTGAACGGCTGTTCACGAAATTGCCAAACAATTATCCAGGAGAAAAAAATTCCCTTCCTTATGCAATTTTTATGAAAAAAAATTCATTTTTCTGCTGAGTGAGTATAGAGTTATGCCACATTTCATGATAAAATATGTCTTTGTGAGTAGACCATAATTACAGGTAATTGTGTGTCTTTTAATGAATAATAGAATGATAGCGAAATGTATACTTGAAAAAATTGTTTGTTAAAGAATGCACAAAAGCAATTGAAGTTCGTTACGAACTAAAATTATAATGTAAAATATATTTGTTATAATCGTATAATGAGGTGACTTATTAATGAAGCGTATTGCAGTTTTAACAAGTGGTGGAGATGCACCAGGAATGAACGCAGCTGTCCGTGCAGTTGTTCGTAAAGGAATTCATAGTGGTCTTGAAGTGTTTGGTGTATACCAAGGTTATCAAGGACTAATTGCAGGAAACATTAAAAAATTAGACGTTGGTTCTGTCGGAGATATCGTTCAACGTGGTGGGACGATGCTATACTCTGCACGTTGCCCTGAGTTCAAAACAGAAGAAGGACGTCAAAAAGGGATCGAAAACCTTAAAAAGCACGGCATTGAAGGATTAGTAGTTGTTGGTGGAGACGGTTCTTACATGGGTGCCGTAAAACTAACAGAAGCTGGCTTCCCTTGTATCGGTATTCCAGGGACAATTGATAATGATATCCCAGGAACTGACTTTACATTAGGATTTGATACAGCATTAAATACTGTTATTGATGCAATTGATAAAATTCGTGATACGGCTACTTCTCATGAGCGTACGTTCATTATTGAAGTAATGGGTCGCGATGCGGGTGATATCGCGCTATGGTCAGGTCTTGCTGGTGGAGCGGAAACAATTTTAATTCCGGAATCAAAAGAAGACTTCCAAGACGTATTAGATCGCTTAAAGAGCGGTTTAGCACGTGGTAAAAAGCATAGCATCCTTGTGGTAGCAGAAGGAGTAGCAACAGGTGACGAAGTTGCTCATGCTTTGAAGGAAGAAGGAATTGATAACCGCGTAACAGTGCTTGGTCACATCCAACGTGGTGGTTCACCAACAGCGATGGACCGCGTATTAGGAAGCCGTTTCGGTGGCCATGCTGTCGATCTTCTATTAGCTGGACACGGTGGTCGCGCAGTAGGAATTCGTAAAAACGAAATCGTTGACTACGATATTATGGAAATTTTAAAAGAAAAGCACGAAATTGATATGAACATGTATCAATTATCGAAAGAGCTTTCAATCTAATATAGTGAGGAAAAGGAGCCTGACAGTAAAGCTGTTAGGCTCTTTTCTTCAAATGAGTAAATGTTCGTATTTTTGCGAAAACGGATCACGTGTTATACTAGTAAAAATCGTAGTTGAAGTTTTGTCGAAGGAGTTAAGTACATTGGGAGAACAAATAAAAACGCTTCAATCATGGATTGACCGCGCACAGTCTATTTGCTTTTTTACAGGCGCAGGAGTGAGCACGGAGTCAGGCATCCCTGATTTTCGGTCTCAAAATGGGTTATACAAGAAAAATCTGAGCTTTGTTGACGTGGTTTCTAGACCCTATTTTGAACGTGATCCAAACCAGTTTTGGCCATTGTTTAAAGAGATCTTTCGAATTAAGCTTTTAAACGAGTACAAGCCTAATAAAGGACATCAATTTATCGCAGAGCTTGAAAGCCGTGGTAAGCAGGTGAGGGTGATTACGCAAAATATCGATGGCCTTCATCAAGAAGCAGGAAGCAAGCACGTGTATGAAATTCATGGTACGATAAAGTATGCGCACTGCCCAAAGTGTAAAACAAGATATGACTTAGCGCACATGAATGCCCATGCTACACCAAAATGTCAAATAATTTCGAAAAATAAGCAGCCATGCGATACGATTCTAAAACCGAATGTGGTATTGTTTGGGGATTCCATTCATCAGTTTGAAGAAGCTGTCCAGGCAGCGTTAAGCAGTGATTTATTTATCGTATTAGGTTCGTCTCTAGAGGTAACCCCGATCAATCAAATTCCTCTTTTGGTGCAAAGAAAGGGGACAATTCCGATGGTGATCATTAATTTAAGCTCGACTTATTACGACGATATGTTTGATTTGGTTATTCAGGAACCGATCGGAGCAACACTTTCTGCCCTGTAAGTAAACTTTTCAAAACAATCACGTATAACGTGATTGTTTGCTACATACCCTGTAAAAAACAAGAAAGGAAGTTGTGTCGTGTATGTTTTGACTCGACTCGTTCTTTTTTTCATTGGAATTTTGTTGAAAGTTATCGGTGCGATCCTGTTAATTCTTGAACTTAGTTTGCTTAATGCGAACGAACACTATCGTATGCTTTTAACAACGCCGTTGGTTTTGTTTTTATCAGGATTTATATTAACGATGGCAAGCTTCTACATGCCTTTTACTCTACGCTTGCGGAGGAGAAAAAATAGCCCTAATTATCTTAAAAATAAGTGAAACGTTTGACTGTACAGTTTAATAGTTTATAATAAAGCTATTAAAGGTTGATTGAATGGGGTGATACGATGGGGCAGTGTATAAAATTGGCGAACTAGCAGTTGCTGCGAACGTCTCAAAGCGAACAATCGATTATTATACAAATCTAGGTTTGTTGCATGCTCAGCGCTCGGCTTCAAATTATCGCTATTATTCGGAAGAGTCGTTGGAAGATTTGAAGTTCATTGAAAATTGTAAGCAGCTTCATATTCCGTTAGACGAAATTAAGCAAAAGCTTTTGTTGCGGAAAACAACGCACATTGAAAAAGATGAGCTTCAAAAGCAGACAGAGCAGATTGCCAAGCGTGTTGAACAGTTGAATAAAGAGCTTTGTGGTATCCTGCCTATTTTCAATCAGCTAGATGAAGCGGAGAAACGTACCATTTCAACCCATTTATCAGATGAAGGAAAACGACTTATACAGTCTCTTCAGGGGCTGATCGTTTGATACAAATAGACAGTGTCCACAGCAGTTTATTTATATAAATAATTTTTCTATACTTAGGAGGTGACTCCTTACTCGCATTTTGCGAGATAAGGAACGTTTTTGGACATATTTAACTTGGTTTTAGTAGCCATCTTGATTGCTTTAACAGCCTTTTTCGTTGCAACTGAGTTTGCAATTGTAAAAGTGCGCAGTTCTCGTATTGATCAGTTGATAGCAGAAGGTAGCAGGAATGCGCGCGCAGCAAAGCGCATCATTTCTAATCTTGATGAATACTTATCCGCATGTCAGTTAGGAATTACGATTACAGCACTCGCATTAGGTTGGATAGCAGAACCGGCAGTGAAGAGGTTACTTGATCCATTATTTGAGAGCCTGCCGTTAAGTGAATCAGTATCAGATGTAATCGCATTTATCATTGCGTTTAGTATCGTGACATTTATTCACGTTGTGGTAGGGGAGTTGGCACCGAAAACTTTTGCCATTCAAAAGGCTGAAGCACTTACTTTATTAACAGCTAGACCGATTATTTTGTTTTATAAAGTAATGTATCCATTTATTTGGATTCTAAATGGATCAGCGCGTGTCATCACAGGCATGTTCGGGTTAAAACCAGTAGCAGAACATGAATTAGCGCATTCTGAAGAAGAGCTTCGCATTATTCTTTCAGAAAGCTATAAAAGCGGTGAAATTAATCAATCTGAGTTTAAATATGTGAATAAGATTTTCGAATTTGACGATCGAGTAGCAAAAGAAATTATGGTACCAAGGACCGAAATTGTATCCTTCGACCAGGAAGATGCACTTGATTACATTTTAGAAGTCGTGAAAGAAGAAAAGTTCACCCGTTACCCAGTAGTAGACGGTGACAAGGATCACATCATTGGTGTGGTGAACATGAAAGAAATCTTTACCGACTACGTGTTTGATAAAGAAAAAACGAACATCAATCTCCGTGATTACGTTCGTCCTGTGATTCAAGTAATTGAATCCATTCCCATTCATGATTTGCTGTTGAAAATGCAGAAGGAGCGCATTCATATGGCGATTCTAATCGATGAGTATGGTGGAACGGCAGGGCTTGTAACGGTAGAAGACATTCTAGAGGAGATTGTTGGGGAAATCCGCGATGAATTTGATGCGGATGAGCGCCCATCGATTCAGAAGGTAACAGACGACCATTATATTATCGATGGAAAAGTACTTGTTGGAGAAGTAAATGATCTTCTTGGTACCGAAATTGATGACAAAGATGTCGATACGATTGGTGGCTGGGTCTTAACCGAAAAATATGATATCGAGCAAGGGCAGATTATTCCATTTGGTTCCTATGAGTTCATGGTAAGAGAAATGGAAGGTCACCACATTCAATATCTTGAAGTAACGCTTAGTGAACCACTACTCAACGAAGATAAAGACATAAAAGAAGTTGAAGATATTTATTTGGCTCCTCCACAAAAGGAAGCATTGATGTAAGCAAAAAGCATTCGGGCGATAAACCCGAATGCTTTTTTGTTAGTTTTTAGCTTTCTCTAAAATATTCTCTTCACGAATGGCTTCGTGTGATTCATCCTGTTGGATAACGAGAGAACGAGTTGGAAAGGCAAGACTGACGCCTTCTTCCTCAAGTACTTCTAAAATTTTAAAGTTGACCTGCTCCTTTACTTTTAAATATTCAGCAAAGGCAGTCGTGTTTGTAAAGAAATATAGATACACATCGAAACTAGATTCGTTAAAGCGATCAAAGTTCACTAAAATTGTTTCGTTATGTATGTCTCGGTCATCGATCAGCATTTGCTTAATACGATAGACGACGCTCTCAAGGTGAGCTCGTTTCGTTGAGTAGGATACACCGATATGAAACGCTACCTGACGTTTCCCCATCTTAGACCAGTTAATAACCGGTTCGTTGGAAAGCGTAGCGTTTGGAACCGTTACAACAGCTTGGGCGAACGTACGAATTTTCGTACTTCTAAACGTAATGTCCTCAACCGTACCCTCGACGCTCGGCGTTTTGATCCAATCGCCTATTGTGAACGGCTTTTCGGTAATGATCACGATTCCCCCAAACAAGTTGCTAATCGTATCCTTGGCTGCAAGAGCGAAGGCAAGTCCTCCAAGGCCAAGCCCTGCGACAAACCCGTTTACATTAAAGCCCCATTCTTCAGCAATAACAGATACTGCTAATACAACGATTATAATTCGAACGGCTTTTTCAATGAAAGGAATAACAATGCGATCAACCTGAAAGTCAAAGTTTTTCGAAAACGTGGCAAAAAACAGTGATGTTGATCCTGCTAAGCTATATCCTCCCCACGCCGCTAGCGCGATAAAAAGCGAACGAATGATGCGGTGTTCTGTCTCCGCTGTCAGCAAATCAAACGGCAGATAAGGGAATGCAAGCTGCAATCCAATAATGACAAATATCCAGCGCATTGGCTTTTCAAATGATTCTAAAATAGTCGTAATCAGATGATTTTTGTTTTTTACAAAACGAATAATAAACTTGAATAAATAAGTCGTAAACAATTTACGAAGTATGAGAAACACGACAAAAATTCCAATGGCTATTCCAAAATTCAGCCATTCATCCATTGATAAATACTTATCCAAGCAAAGTCCCTCCTAATTATCATACAGCCTATATTAAAATAGCATAAACACTGCGTTTCTTCTAGAAAAAAGTGAGCCGGTAGAATAAGAAGTTACTAATATGTGTACCCTCTATAAAAGATAATTATCGTAAAATAAGAAATTTATGACAAAAAATCTATTAATGTTCGCTTTTTGTAGCTAGAAACTAACATACCAATTCGCCTCGAAGCCTATTTTTTTGTCGCATTTTTTATGGAAATCAGGAGCATGTAATGAACGGTAGCGAGCAATAGTGCTCCACAAGCGAATAGCACAATTACTCTAAACTTGTAAAAAGTTCGATGAACAAGTATAAAACGTTGATCAAACAAGAAAAGCGAGCCATACGAGAGTAAAAACGATTGATAGACGGACGAAAATGATCGATAGAGTCGAATAAGTGAGTAATTGTAGCGAGTGAGGCAATAAAAAGTTCGATACAACGAGAAAAGCGAGCGATAAACGAGTGAAAACGATCGATAGAAATTCAACATCACACATACTATTCACTTTGCAAACAAATGAACAAAAAAAGAAGAGGCTAGCGCCTCTTCTACGTGTGGATAGGTGTATAAAGTTAGATCAGTAATTAAGCTTGTACAGCTACGTGGCGTTGTTCAAACACCTTTTTTGCCACGCGTAGTGCGTTTAGGATACGCGGAAACCCTGTGTATGGGATTAGCTGTGTGAACGTTTCAACAATTTCTTTTGGTGTTAAGCCAGCTGTTAATGCTGTATTAATGTGTAGCTCAAGCTGTGGCTCCGTTCCTTGTGTCGCAAGTGATGAGATAACGGCTAGAGCACGCTGCTTGTTGTCGAGACCTTCACGTGTATAAATTTCACCGTATGCAAATTCAATAATGAATTTCGCCACGTCCGGTGCTAGATCTTTTAAGTCATCCACAATTTTTAAATGAGTGAATACGTCTTTGTTGTCCTCAGTTGTAAATTCCATTAATTTGTCTAAGCCTTCTTGATAACGATTATCTTCCATGATGTATGCCTCCTGTATGTGTTTTACACATTTCATGCTACTCCTCATTTTGTCATGTGTAAAATACATAAAAATTATCAATTCGATTCCAAATGGTTATAGCGAATTGGATTAACTTCTTCAAGATAGCGAATCATTTCACGTGTGGCATAGGAAAGGTAGTGTTCTTTTTTATAAATAATGCCGCCTTTCCATGGAATAACAGGATTATGCAAAGACACAACGGACACTTTACTCGAAGGGAACCTTGTACAAATCGATTTAGGTAAGATGGAGATGCCAATTTTAGCTCCTACCATTTCGCCAATAAAATCCCACTGCGAGCTCTCGAAAGCAATGTGCGGATCAAAACCTTGCTCGCGACATGCCTCGATAGTTATATCATGAACGGAAAAATGTTTATTAAACGTAATAAATGCTTCCTCTTTTAAATCCTTTAACGAAACGGCTTCTTCATCAGCTAGGTGATGTGACTGAGACACGAGAAGCGCCATTTCTTCTTCAATAAAAGGAATCATATGTAGGGAAGGCTCATGAACCGGTAATACGGCTACACCTAAATCTAACTGGCCGTCTAGTACTTGTTTTTCGACGATATGTGTACCTTGCTCGTACAAATCGATTGTAATGTCTGGATAGCGTTCCCGAAAACCAGCGATAATTTCAGCGAAAAAGACGGTTCCAACGACCGGAGGAATTCCAATGCGTATTTTTCCTTTTTTCATATGCACAATATTATAAAGAGACGAAGAAATTTCTGCTCGAAGACCAATCATCTTTTCCGCTTTTTGTAACAAAATTTCTCCCGCATCTGTTAGCGCCATTTCCTTTGCGTTTCGGTCAAGTAAGATGACGTCGAGTTCTTCTTCAAGGTTTTTGATCATTTTACTAAGGCCAGGCTGTGAGACGTGCATGGCTTGTGCAGCCTTGGTAAAGCTTTTATGATGTGCAACAGCCATGAAATATTCTAGATGTTTAATGTCCAATGTAAGTACCCCCATAACGAATGGTTATAGAACCGATAAATATTATCTATTTTATTTATACACAATCGAAGCGTAAAATAAAAGTGTGGTTAATTTAGATGGAGGTAATGATAATGAATCAACTATTAAATCAAAAAGTAGCGCTCGTAACAGGAGCAGCGAGCGGAATTGGTCTAGAAGTAGCTCGTGAATTCGCAAAAGAGGGTGCAAGAGTCGTTATTTCTGACTTAAATGAACAAGCAATCGAAAGCTCTGTTGCAGAACTTAAAAATGCAGGGTTTGATGCAACGGGAATTAAATGTGACGTAACAAAAGAAGAGGAAATTAAACAAGCGATTGAACATAGCGTCAACACATACGGACGTTTAGATATATTAATTAACAATGCGGGTATGCAATACGTATCTGAAATCGAGAAGTTTCCAACTGAAAAATTTGAATTACTCGTTAAAATTATGCTAACAGCACCATTTGTAGCAACAAAGCATGCGTTCCCAATTATGAAAAAGCAAGGTTTTGGTCGCATCATTAACATGGCATCAATCAACGGACTAATAGGCTTTGCTGGTAAAGCGGCTTACAACAGCTCAAAACATGGTGTGATTGGGTTAACAAAAGTAGCGGCACTTGAAGGAGCAGCTCACGGCATTACCGTTAATGCGCTTTGTCCTGGTTATGTAGATACACCACTTGTAAGAAATCAGCTTCAAGGTATTGCTGATACTCGCCACGTAGCGCTTGAAAAAGTGTTAGAAGAAGTAATTTTCCCACTAGTACCGCAAAAACGTTTAATTAGCGTTCAGGAAATTGCTGATTATGCGGTATTCCTAGCAAGTGACAAAGCAAAAGGTGTGACTGGACAAGCTGCCGTTCTTGACGGAGGATATACGGCTCAGTAAGACAGTTTTGTACATGAATTTTAATAGGGTAGCAAAAGCTAGAGCTATGGCAATCAGTGTGCCATAGCTCTATTTGTATGTCATAAATGGTTTGCGCGAAAAAATAACGGGTAACGAACGTATAGAAAAAACAAGCAGGAGGTCTCAGCTATGGAAAAGACAAAAATCGGTACATCAGACGTCGAAGCGTCGCGAATTGGTCTCGGAACGTGGGCCATCGGAGGATGGATGTGGGGAGGATCTGATGAAAGAGAATCAATTAAAACGATCCACTCTGCACTTGATAAAGGCATTACGTTTATTGACACAGCTGCTGTATATGGCTTTGGAAATTCAGAAGAGATTGTTGGAAAAGCGATTAAAGAGTATGGTAATCGAGATAACATCGTAATTGCGACCAAAACCGCGCTTGATTGGACGAAGGGTGATCAGCCAGAACCATTTCGTAATGCTTCCAAAGAGCGTATTTACAAAGAAATTAAGGATTCCCTTCATCGTTTGCAAACGAACTATATTGATTTGTATCAGGTGCACTGGCCAGATCCACATACGCCAATTTCTGAAACCGCTGCTGCGATGAAAGAACTATATGATGAAGGATTAATTCGTGCCATTGGCGTGAGCAACTTTTCAACGGAACAAATGGAGGAATTTAAGCAGGTGGCTCCGCTTCATTCCGTACAGCCACCTTACAACCTGTTTGAACGTGACATTGAGAAAGATATTTTACCTTACGCCCATAAAAATAATATTGCTACGATTCTTTATGGAAGCTTATGCCGAGGCCTGCTATCAGGAAAAATGAGCGCTGACCGTCAATTTGACGGAGATGATTTACGTAACAATGATCCGAAATTTCAGCAACCGAATTTTGATCATTATCTCGCAGCCGTCCATGACCTTGATCAGCTAGCGAAAGATCGCTACGGAAAAACGGTTTTACATTTAGCCGTACGTTGGATTTTAGATCAGCCAGGAGCAAGTGTTGCACTATGGGGAGCGCGCCGACCTGATCAAGTAGACGTAGTAGGAGAAATGGTTGATTTTCATGTTGACGACGAAACGAAAAAGGATATTGATCAAATCTTAAACAAGCATGTTCCAAACCCAATTGGTCCTGAATTTATGGCTCCTCCTTCAAAAGATGAAATAGAAGGGTAACGAATAGGAATAGAAGGAAAAGTCCAATTTTTATTATTGGGCTTTTTTGTGCGTTGGTTCACATCTGGTTTAGTTATTTTTTACCATTTTGTATTTTGAGATCGGAACAACTCGAACGATTTATAGAAATGTTCTACTAGAGAAAAAATATAGGAGAAGGATTTTTAAATTCCAGAAGATATAGGAGCTTGTTCCTATTTATAAAAACGTGGGATTTATTAATTATCAGAAAATAAAAAATATATTGACTTATATTGGTAAGCTGATTAAGATGAAATTGAGTACCAGATATGAACCAGAACATCCAGGAGTTGTTAAAAAAGAGACAAAAAGGGGAGGAACAATGAAATGCTAAGGAAAAAGGTAGGGATATGGTTCTGTTTGCTTGTATTGGTGTTTTCTCTGGCAGCATGTTCGAGTGACAAAAAAGCATCTGGCGATAACAAGGTAAATGAAAAGGCCACGTTAACCGTCTGGATTCATCCGTATGTTGGAAAAGATTTAAAGGATCAGCAAACAAAAGTCTTTGATAACATTGCAAAGGATTTTAAAAAGAAACATCCGAAAGTAAAAGTGAAGTTTCAAGAAATTCCGTGGGCGAATCGTGAGCAAAAGATTTTAACGGCGCTATCTGCGAATCAAGGGCCAGACGTATTCTATCTGATTCCTGATATGATGGCGCAATTTGCGGACAAAAAGCTCTTAACGCCACTCGATCAATATTTAGGAAAAGACTGGGGGAAAGATGATTTCTCTCAAACAGCTTTAGACGCTGTGACGTATGATAAGAAAATCTACGGGTTACCAATGCTTCGTGAGTCAATGGCAAACTTTTATAATACGAAAATCTTAAAAGAAATTGGCGGCGATCCAAATAATCTGCCGAAGACGTGGGATGAGTTCGATGAGCTCGGTCAAAAAGCAGTTGATAAAGGGTACTTTGCACGTAATTTCGAAGGTTCAAATACGCCAAACGCAACGCTTTATCCATTCATTTGGCAAGCGGGTGGAGACATTCTTGATAAAGACGGAAAAGTTATTATCAATAATGAAGCAGGTGTAAAAGCATTTACAAAAATCAATGACTGGTACAAAAAAGGCTTTATCCCGAAAGATTCCATTAGCGCAGCAGATCATTTCACACCGTTCGTTGAAGGGAAACTGTTAGCTGTATTTGGCTCTGGTGCAACTCTTTCTGCGCTACGTGCAAAAGGAATGAATGACTTCGTTGTTGGTCCTCCTTTAAAAGACAAAGAAGAAGCGACGTTTGGAACGACAGGAATGTTTGTTATTCCAGCAAACTCTGAAAATAAGAAGCTAGCAGCTGAATTTATTGAAACAATGACGAGCAAGGAAAACTCAATGGAGTTTAACAAACTAACGAAATACATTCCAGCTCGCGAATCAGCATCTAGCATCTTTGATGAAGATCCAGCAATGAAACAGCTTGCAAGCTATACGGATATTACAAAGCCAGGCGTAATGAGTCCTGTTGCTCGTACAATTATTCCGAAGGTTCAAGCTGAAATGCAAGCAATGCTTGAAGGAAACAAAACGCCTAAAGAAGCGGCTGATGCAGCAGCGAAGGCAATTGAAAGTGAACTGAAAAAATAATCGTTCATTGAGTGCAATGAATGACCTGTCACCCGAGATGTTAGGATGCTCGGGTGATGCTATTAAAAAGGATGTATTGAACTCTTTTGTGTAAAACCGCTTTTTACATAAAGGAGTTCAATACAACTACTACAAAAGGGGGATCAGGCATGGGTCAACCGAATCCAAGCTATGATACGGCAACTGTAAAAACATCCACTCCAACGCAGAGTAAATGGAAAAAGCACTGGGGACAGTATGGGATCGTTTATATTTTTTTAGTACCTATTTTAATTCACTTTATGATCTTTCAAATTTTCCCCATCCTTTTTAGTTTTTACATTACGTTTATGGACTGGCCGATTATTGGGGAAGCAGAGTTTGTGGGGCTGAAAAACTGGCTGAATTTTTTCTCGGATGAATTAGCGTGGAAAGCAATCGGAAATACGCTTTTATTCTCGTTATACTATATTATTCCAACGATGGCACTAGGGTTGTTTCTTGCCCTATTAATTAACAGTGGAAAAAAAGGAACGGGATTTTTTAAAGGGGTCTTTTTCCTTCCGGTCGTTACATCATTTGTCGTCATCTCGGGGATCTGGTCGTGGCTATTTAATGGAACAGATAGCGGAATGGTGAACTCATTTCTTCATTTATTAGGCATTCCTCCGCAGCTGTTCTTCTCCAGCTCGAAGCAAGCGCTTGTTGTGCTAGCAGGATTAAGCGTATTTAAAGTGTGCGGCAGTACGATGATTTACTACTATGCAGGTCTTCAGTCAATTCCTGCGGAGCTATACGAGGCGGGCAGAATCGACGGGGCTTCCTCTTGGAACTTATTTTGGAAAATTACGTTTCCGCTTTTATTACCCGTTCATTTTTACGTGGCGATTATTACAACGATCGGTTCGTTTCAAATTTTTGATTCGGCCTTCCTATTAACATCAGGTGGCCCAGATTATTCGACGACTACCATTGTGTATTACTTGTATCAAGAAGGCTTTACATCACTTCGATTAGGCTATGCAAGTGTACTCGCGTATATTTTATTCTTCATCATTTTTATCATTTCGTTGATTCAGCGAAAATTCGTGGGAAAAGAAGTTACCTACAAATAATGGAGGGGATTTTATGGTTCGAGCATCGAAATGGGTATATGTCCCGCTGGCTATATTTGGTATTCTGTTTTTAATCCCGTTTCTCATTATGATCGTGGGTGCATTAGTAAATATGCAGATCCCGATTGGGAACCCACTGCTTTGGTTGAAGGAACAGGCGCTTACAATTGGAAATTTCATTTACATTTTAGATAATGCACAATTTCTAAGATGGATTTTTAACTCACTTGTCATCACCATTATCCCGGTTTTTTCACAAATGTTTTTCGCGGCTATACTAGGCTATATTTTTGCGAAAAAAAAATTTCCCGGGCGTGAGGCAATTTTCTGGATCATGATGGCTGTCGTGATGCTTCCAAGTCAGCTGCTTATTATTCCACGTTACATCATGTTTAGTGAATTTGGCTGGATTAACACGTACTGGCCGCTTATCGTTCCAGAGATATGGGGAATTCTAGGCGTATTTTTCGTCAGGCAGTTTATGATGACGCTACCGAAGGATTTAGAAGAGGCGGCTTATATGGATGGTGCAAGCGACTTTACCGTATTTTTTCGCATCTTATTGCCGCTAGCAAAGCCTGTCATTGCAACAGTCGGGACGTTCGCTTTCATTGGGAACTGGAATGATTTATTAACGCCACTCATTTTTACCACAAGCGAAAATATGTATCCAGTCACAGTCGGACTCGCATCCCTTTTAACGAAAGAAGGAAACTTTGGGGTAGAGATGGCGGGATCGGTGCTATCCTTTGTCCCAACATTCTTGATCTTCATTTTCTTCCAACGTTATTTTGTAAAAGGAATTGCGCTTTCCGGTCTAAAGTAGAAATTTATTAGTAGAGGTGTAGCAACAATGGGTGAGAAAAAAAGTCGTGAGCAGTTTAAACAATTGCTTGATCATTTTGTGACGAGCATTCGAGAACAAATTTTAAACGGAGAACTTGAGGTTGGCGAGTATTTACCGTCTGAGCTTATTTTAGCGGAGCGTTTTTCTCTCAGTAAAAATTCCGTTCGCAAAGGGCTTGATGAGCTTGTGAATGAAGGGCTCATCATGAAAAAGTCACGAGTAGGAAATATTGTGGCATCAAGTCAGCTTATTGAAAAGGTCGTGCTTCGAGTAGGGTACTATCCATCTCTTGAAAAAGAAGCCTCTTTTTTAACATTGGTGGAGAAGTTTGAAAAGAAGCACGCTCATATAAAAGTACAACCGATTGCCTTACCGTATGATCACTATCATCAAACGGTACGAGATTTCTTTAAAAATGATTTAGTAGACGTAGTGACGATTAACTATAACGATTTTCGAGAATTCAAAAGTGGACCAAAGGAGTTATTCGAACCGTTTGATTGGAATGATGACGTCTATCCGTTTTTGCAAGAAGGGTTTCGTCAGGATCATTTATACGTCATGCCGTTTATCTTCTCTCCAATTGTGCTGTGCTACAACCAACAGCACTTTAGAGAGAGCGGCCTTTCCTTCCCAGATAGCAGTTGGACATGGGATGATTTATTGAGAGCGGCCAATCAATTAACGGCAGGTAACGGACATCAGCACGGGTTTTATTTTCATCCGCTGTCTGTTAACAGATGGCCAATCTTCTTGCTACAAAATCAAGTGTACTTTTCTCGTGATGCAGAAGGAGAAGTACAGTTTGATGAAAAAAAATTAATTGAGAGCATTCACGTCTGCCGTAATATTTTTGAAGAGCAGGGCATGATGCAGAATTTCTTGTCTGACAGTGATACGGATGCAGAGCAGCTTTTCGCTGAACAAAACGTTTCAATGATCCTTGCATCCTACTTCAGTCTCAATGAAATGAAAGAGCATCTGATTCAGTATGATATTGCACCACTTCCGTATTTTTCAGACGCACGTACGCTGCTGTTAGCGATCGGTTTTGCGGTCAATAAAACGTCCTTGAAACGAGATATTGCTAAGCAATTCGTTGAGTATATGACGTCTGAAGAAGCGCAGGATACGATTCGACGTGAAACGCTGAGCCTTCCGAGTATGAAGAAAGTAGCCGAAATGAGCGGGGGTGAACGGGTGTTTCATCCGTCTCGTTATTCGCTATTTCGTGAAATTATCCCTACGTACCGCTGGTATACCGATTTGGGCGTTCGGTTTCATGAGCTTCGTGAAATGAAAAATGAGCTTCGTCTCTATTGGTCTGGTTTGACAAACGAAGAGCTTTTTTGCAAACGCTTAAGGGCAAAGCTATCTCCATCTCAAAAGGAATGGACACAAATAGGAAGAGGGTGAAGCATTGAAAACAATCATTGCCAACAACCGACAAGTTCAAATTGTAGAAGAGAACATTCCAAAAGTGGTCGCTGACTACGTACTGATTAAAACTGTTTTTTCAGTCATCAGCCCAGGCACTGAAATCAGTATGCTTACTCAAAGCGAAGGCCAGCGCTTCGCTTTGGGGTATAGTGCTCTAGGAAAAATAATAGAATGCGGAGAAGGAACGGAGCCGTTTCAAAAGGGAGATTTAATCGCCTGCTACGGAGCCCCTTATGTGCGTCACTCTGAATACTTGCTCGTACCGAAAACGCTATGCCGAAAAATTCCTGATTCTGTAGATCCAAAAGAGGGAGCACTTGGTGGTCTAGGTGCGATTGCCATTCACGCCCTTCGCATTGCGAATCTCCAGTTCGGGGAGACAGCCATTGTAGCGGGTTTAGGGATTTTAGGGCAGCTTCTTGCTCAAATTGCACACGCCGCATCTTATCAAGTCATTCCGTACGACATCTCACCAGAGCGCGCATCACAGTTTCAAAGCATTACCGGAATTAAAAGTATGACGACAGCAGAACAGTTAGAGGATCAGATTCAGCGTCAAACGGAGGGCCAAGGAGCAGATGCCGTATTCCTATGTGCAGGTGGAAAGAAATCTTCGTTAACAACCGACAGCTTGAAGTGGATACGTGATAAAGGAAAGGTCATTATCGTAGGTGACATTGAGCCTCTGTTTCCACGAAATCTAATGTTCTCGAAAGAAGCACAAATTTTAATTTCACGTGCCGGAGGGCCGGGAAGGTACGATCCGATTTACGAAAAGAATGCCGTTGATTATCCGTACGGATTTGTACGCTGGACAGAAGGACGAAACGTAGGTGAATATTTAAGGCTTCTTGCGCAAAAAAAAATAAACGTCACGCCATACGTTCAAGACGTCACGCTGCTAGAGAAGGTGGAAGAGGCATTTCAGTCGCTCATGACGAATCATCAGTCTCTTACCAAGGTCATTCAGTATGAGGAAGGAGTAGATGTATGACAACTACTCGCGTTGGAGTCATTGGAGCAGGCTCAATTGCTGCAGACGCCCACATTCCCTTTTTGCTTAACATTCCTCACGTAACGATTGCCGCAATTGCTGACTTGCAGAGGAAGCGAGCAGAAGAGGTTGCAGCTCAGTTTAACATCCCCTCCTTTTACAGGGATGCGGTCGAAATGCTAGAACAGGAGAAGCTAGACGGGGTGTTCATTTGTACATCCAACCATTCTCATATTCCACTCGCATTAGAGGCTGCCAAACGGGGTGTACATGTATTTATCGAAAAACCAATTGGAGTTTCGCTGCTAGAAGTAGAGCATTATCTTCAAGTGGCGAAAACGAATCACGTACTAACAATGGTCGGAATGACACACCGGTTCCGCCGCGATGTTCAAATTGCGAAAGAATTAATTGAGCGTGGTGATTTGGGCGATATTTACCACGTGAATGCAAGGTTTCTAAGAAGACGAGGAACGCCAAAGGGCTGGTTTACACAACATGCACTTTCTGGTGGAGGAGCTATGATGGATACTGGCGTTCACGTATTAGATTTAGCATGGTATTTGCTTGGAGAGCCAAAGCCCTTATCAGTTAGCGCTTCTTCCCAAAAAGGAGTAGGTGACTACAAAACACGCTATAACACAAGCTGGTCTTCGAGTGAGAAGGACCAATCTCACTTATTTGACGTTGAGGATTTTACGTCTGCTTATATTCGCTTTCAAAATAAAGCGAATGTAAACATACAGGTTTCATGGGCCGTGAATGGCCCTCAAGATGAGGATATCGTCCTTGAATTGTTTGGAACCAAGGGAGGCCTTCAATTAACACCGCTTACGCTTTTTAAAGAAGAAAATCATTTATTTGTGGAAACAAGGCCTGCCTACGAAAAAAATATACCATTTGCCGATGAGCTTCAGCACTTTATTAGCTGTATTCGCACCAATGAACCACCGCTTATAAGTGGAACGCAAGGATTAGCCGTACTAAAAATGATTCAGGCAATCTATGAATCTTCGCGCACGTCATCAGAGCAAGTAATGAAGTGAAGGAGGAAGAGAAATGTTAAAGATTGGGATTGTTGGATTAGGGAGTATTTCAGAGCATCATATTAAACCGTATTTAACGAATAGTGATGTTGAGGTTGTCGCGCTTTGTGATTTAAACGAGGTACGCTTAAGGGAAAAAGGAAAGCTGTACGGAATTAATCATTTATACACAAGCTATGAAGAGATGCTAAAGGAAAGCCAAGTAGAAGCCATTAGCATTTGTACATGGAATAATTCACATGCTGAAATTGCTATTAAGGCACTTGAAGCGGATAAGCATGTGCTCGTAGAAAAACCGCTTTGTAAAACCGTAGAGGAAGCGCTTCGAGTAGAAGAAGCGGTCAAAAAGTCAGGGAAAGTTCTGCAAGTTGGATTTGTCCGACGTTTTGGAGAGAATACAACGATTTTACAGAAGTTTTTAGATGGTGGCGACTTAGGGGAGATCTATTATGCCAAAGCTTCTTGTATACGTCGACTTGGAAACCCAGGAGGTTGGTTTTCAGACCGTGAGCGATCAGGCGGAGGACCGCTTATTGATTTAGGCGTTCATATGATTGATATTTGCTGGTATCTTATGGGGAAACCGAAACCAGTAGCGATTAGCGGTCATACATATCATAAGCTTGGCAATCGCTCTCATATTGAAAATTTATCATTCTATCAAGCTGCTGATTACGATCCAACCCATAACACGGTAGAGGATTTGGCAACGGCGCTGATCCGTTTTGAGAACGGAGCCTCGTTATACGTAGATGTGAGCTTTACGCTACATGCAAAAAAGGATGAAATTTTTGTGAAGCTATTTGGTGACAAAGGCGGAGCAGAGTTTGAACCTGAGCTGCAAATTATTACCGAAAAATACAACACGATTTTAAATGCAACTCCACAAATTGATCATTTAAGCTTTGCATTTGAGAAAGCGTTTCACAATGAAATTAATCATTTCGTTGATTGCTGCAAACATAACAAAAAGCCAATTAGCTCTGTTGAGGACGGGGTAACGGTGATGAAAATGCTTTGCGGTGTCTATGAGTCTGCTCAAAAAGGAAAAGAAATTCGCCTATAGTTGCTGACAGAAGGAGGACAGAACATGGCCATTGATTTATTGATTATCGGAGGAGGAATGGGAGGCTGTGCCGCCGCACTTTCCGCCTGTTCTCAAGGTCTAAAAGTCGTGATGACAGAAGAGACAGATTGGATTGGCGGTCAAGTAACTGCGCAAGGCGTGCCACCTGATGAACATCCGTGGATTGAAGAAGCCGGATGCACAGAATCATATCGAATGTACCGTGAAAAGGTACGTCAGTATTATCAGGATCACTTTTTAATTAAAGGTGCGACGGATCAGCTGTTTAATCCAGGTAAAGGACTCGTAAGTAAAATCTGTCACGATCCGCGCGTATCGCTACATGTCCTATATGACATGCTTGGACCTTATCTCTTAACAAACCAACTTACTATTCTACCTCATACCATCATCAAGAATGTTACGATGCAGCAACGAGAGCTCAAACACGTAACGATTCAACATCTTCACACTCACCATGAACACACACTCAAAGCACGCTATTATATTGATGCAACAGAAGCTGGAGACGTTCTACCATTAGCAGAAATCCCCTACGTGACGGGGGCAGAAGCGAAGGATGACACGAAGGAAGATCATGCCCGTGAAAAAACAGATCCGCGTGATATTCAAGCATTTACCTCTGTGCTTGCAATGGAATATCGTCCAGGCGAAGAGCACATCATTGAAGAGCCGGCGATGTATACCTTTTTTCGAGATTATCAGCCACACTTTTGGCCAGATAAAATGCTGAGCTTTTACGCACCTCATCCAATTACACATGAGAAAAGAGAATACGATCTATTTCCTGGTGGAGCGGGCTTTCCATTATGGACATATCGGAGAATATTTGCTGCAGAACAGTTTCCGCGCTCAAAGTCGTTTGATGTAAGCCTTATGAACTGGCCGCAAAATGATTATTTGCTAGGAAATATTTATGACGTGTCTGAAGATGAAAAAACAAAGCATCTGTACCAGTCAAAGCAACTAAGTCTATCGCTTTTTTATTACTTGCAAACCGAAGCCATTCGTCCAGATGGCGGGATAGGTTATCCAGGTCTAATGCTCCGATCAGATGTATTTCAAACAAAAGATGGCTGTGCAAAAGCACCGTACATTCGAGAATCTAGGCGTATTCACGCAGAATATCGTATAACAGAGCATGATGTATCACCTGCCTATCACAAAGGAGGTACAGGGAAATGTCACGAGGATCGTATTGGGATCGGATCCTATAGTATTGATCTTCATCCGAGCTTATCGGGACAAAATTACCTGGACATTCCGGCACTTCCGTTCCACATTCCACTTGGAGCGCTCATCCCACAGCAGGTCGATAATCTTTTAGCTGGGTGTAAGAATATCGGAACGACCCATATTACAAACGGCTGCTTCCGACTACATCCGGTGGAATGGAATATTGGAGAAGCGGCGGGCATGCTTGTTGCGTTTTGCTTGCAGCAAAAAAAGCAGCCAACAGAAGTACGAAATTCAGCTGTTCTTTTACGAGAGTTTCAGCTGTTATTGCGTAAAAAAGGATTTGAGCTAGAATGGCCCGACCACTTTTACAACGAGCGATTGGAGAAGGACAATGCCGAGACAAGTCAATGATTTGCCGTTACAGGAGTTACATGTCTACAAACCTGATTTGTCGCTACCTCATGATTTTAATTCATTTTGGGAAAAGCAAAAGGAAATGATTGGCCAAAAATCAAACGATGTTTGGTTAACATGGACCAATTATCCCGTTGAAAAAGTAGAGGTGGCGGACGTTGTCTTACGAAGTTTTGATGAGACCCCTTTGCACGGATGGTACATCAGACCAAAGGGCGTAACAGAGGGCCCTGTTTTAATTCATTATCATGGTTATACAGAAGGTCGAAACGTGCCAACTAAATACTTAGTGTGGGCACTATTAGGATTTACGGTCGTTTCGTTTGATCAACGAGGGCAGGGGAAGTCTCCGGACTTTGCTCTCTATGAGAATGGTTCGCGTATACCTGGGTGGATGCTAAGCGGCATTTATCAGCCGGAAAACTATTATTATACGAACGTATACCGTGACTCATTAGCGGTGCTGAAATGGCTAAAAGAAGAAGCACCCGTCAAGCCAACGAAATTGGGCGCATTTGGTGCCTCACAAGGAGGAGGTCTCGCTCTCGCTTCAGCAGGTCTCGATGCTGACATCTCATTTGTAGCAGCAGACTACCCGTTCATGACGCACATCGAGCGCGCGCTAAACGTGGCCTTAAAAGGGCCTTATATGGAAGTCGTGAACTATTTAAAACTGAATGACCCTCAATACGAGCAGTTTGATCAGATACTCCGAACGTTCTCATACGTAGATGCACTGCACTTTTGTCCGCGTATACAGGTTCCTCTCTTAATAGGGATTGGGTTAGAGGATGCGGTTGCTCCACCTTCATCGGCGTTTGCTGCGTTCAATCATGCGAATACGTCAGAGAAAAAGATCGAAGTGTATCCGCAGTTTAGCCACGAATTTAACCCGTTTCAAGAAGAAAAACGGCTGCATTTTATTGTAAAGCAGCTGCAGAAATTAAATAAGTAGATGGTGAAAGGTGGGAGTGACGTGAAGGTTAGCGTTAGCATGTATAGCCTAAGCTCAACGATTAAAGAAGAAAAGTGGAGCATCCTTGATTTTTGCCACTTTGCCCATAGTATTGGACTTGAAAGCGTAGAACTTCTTGATTTTTACTGGACAGATGAGCAAAAGGAACGTCCAGAAGTGATGAAGTGCTTGGACGAGCTAGGAATGACCGTCTGCTGCTACGACGTATCCAATGATTTTGTGAAGCAAACACAACAAGAGCGCGATGTTCAAATCAGAAAAGTGAAGAATGCGATTGATACGGCAGTAGCGTTAAAAACAAACGTAGTGCGCGTATTCTGTGGGGATGTGCAAGACGGCATCAGCTTTGAGGACGGTAAGAGTTGGATTATTGAAGGGCTAGCCGAGAGTGCGGTCTATGCGGAACAGCAAGGGGTTATATTAGCGATTGAAAATCATGGGCTGCTTGCTGGGAAAAGCGATCAGGTAAAAGAAATTTTAACAGCCGTTCAAAGTCCGAACGTGAAATCGACCTTTGATACAGGTAATTTTCTGCTAGTAGAGGATGACCCATTGAAGGGGCTGCAAAAATTGATTGATCAGGTAGGGCACGTTCATTTTAAAGACTTTCGCAAAAAGCAGCCTGGCGAACAAAATAAAGGATTTACGTCCATTACAGGTCAAGAGTGGATTGGCGTAGTTCCAGGCGATGGTGAAGTGGATGTGAAGGGAATTATTCAGGAGCTTAAAAAAAGTGGATATGACGGGTGGCTGTCGGTTGAGTACGAAGGATTTGATGACGCCAAAAGTTCAGTGAAAGAAGCTGTATCAAGACTTCATCATTACGTGAACGAGCAGGAGGTAAAGGGATGAACATCATTCAAATTCAGGATCACGCAGTCATAAAAGGTAAACAGGAATTTCCCTCTATTTCTTTAGCTCTACACGGAGCTCAATCACCTGAAATTATACTTTACTTGCAAACCGAAGACAGAGAGAAATGGAAGGAGGCTCTTCGTACGACGTATCCCGTTTGCTTGGACGCCTCAATCGTAATGAAAAATCTTTTCGATGACTCATTTGTCGAAGAGTTGATCGGAAGTAGCGTATCGGTTTCCTTCCCACTAGGCTCGCATCAGGCGTTTCAAAAGCTTGTAAGCACAATGAGTGAATGGAGTAAGCAAGGTGTTTTACGCGTAAGAAGAAAAGAAAAAGAACGAAAACAACCCCTTCATAACCTCCTCGTGAGTGATTTATTCAATCTGTCCCTTGCGGTTGGCGAAATGGATCGTTTGCATATTCGACATTCATCGATTCAAGACATTGAGCATGTGATTGTGATGATTCGCTTTAAAAATGAAGCAATAGGCCACTATGAGTTCACCATTTCCCGAGAGGCTGAGCCACAATTATATGCAGAATGGAGCGGTCGAGAAGGAGTAGTGGAGTATAACAGTGAAGACGCCACACCATTCACAATAGAAGGTGACGTCACAACCTCGTTTTCTTCTCCAGTAGCCATTGCTCCGGTGCTGTTTACGGATACGCATCTGAAAACGCTACGATCGGTTCATCAGCTGTTTGACACATCTTTTAATTTAGTAAATGGGGTGAAATGATGAAAGTTGGAATAATGAGTTTCGCTCATATGCATGCGTATAGCTATGCCGATTGTTTAAAACAAGTCGATGGCGTAGAGCTTATTGGGATTAGTGATGAGAACGAAGAACGAGGAAGTCAGGCGGCAAAACAGTATAACACGACCTTTTACCGAACGGATGCGGAGCTTTTAGCGCAGGATTTGGATGCGGTTATTATTTGCAGTGAAAACGTTAAGCACAAAGATATGGTCATTCAAGCCGCAAGAGCGAAAAAACATATTTTGTGTGAAAAGCCTATTGCGACGTCTGTAGAAGACGCGACGGAAATGATTCGGGTTTGTGAAGAGGAAGGCGTCATTTTACAAACCGCTTTTCCGGTGCGTTTTAGTGAGCCGATGCAGCAACTGAAAAAGGCAGTTGAAAAAGCACTAATTGGGGAAATTGTTGCGATCCGCTCAACAAATCGTGGCCAAAATCCTGGCGGCTGGTTTATAGAAAAAGACCGATCTGGCGGCGGTGCGGTTCTAGATCACACCGTTCATATGGTGGATATTATGCGCTGGCTGTTAAATGAAGAGATCAGCGAGGTTACGGCAGAAGTTGATCGCTTTTTTCAAGATCATGATATTGATGATGCGGGCCTACTTACGCTTGTTTTTGAAAATGGTGTCATTGCTTCTCATGATGCAAGCTGGTCACGATCCAAAAATAATCCAACGTGGGGAGACGTTACGATTGAACTAATTGGAACAAAAGGAACGCTCCGGGCAGACGCTTTTAAAGAACACATTAAAATTTTCTCTTCCACAGGGAAAGCCTATCAGCATACGCTGTACGCAAAAGACATGGATCTCGGCTTAATCGAGGACTTTATTCAAACAGTGCGCGAGAAGAGAACGCCGTCTATTACAGGCTTTGATGGCTTAAAGGCGATGGAAGTAGCGCTTGCAGCTTATGCGTCAGGTGAGAAAAAGCAGCCGATCAAATTAGGATAAGGAGGGAGTTTTATGAGAACCATTTCGGAGTTAGAGGAACAGCTTACACGTCCTACACAGCGCTTAGTAGAGGATATAAAAAAGATTGACGGTGACATTATGATCTTAGGTGTTGGAGGGAAAATGGGACCGAGCCTTGCGAAGCTAGCAAAAAGAGCAATCGATGCGGCGGGTATTACTAAGAGAATTATAGGGGTTTCTCGCTTTTCAAATCGTGAACACCAAAAGGATTTAGAGGATGCGGGCGTAGAGACGATTGCAGCTGATTTAATGAATGAGCAGGATCTTGAAAAGCTCCCACTTTGTCAAAACGTAGTTTATATGGCAGGAACCAAGTTTGGAACACATGGAAATGAACATTACACATGGGCAATGAATACTTACTTACCAGGGCGAGTAGCGGAGAAATACCGTAATTCAAACATCGTCGTGTTTTCAACGGGGAATGTTTATCCACTTACACCCGTAAAAAAAGGTGGATCTCTTGAAACAGAAAAACCAAATCCGGTCGGGGAATATGCACAGTCATGTTTAGGGCGAGAGCGAATCTTTGAACATTTTTCCACAAAGTATCGAACGCCACTATGTATCTATCGCTTGAACTATGCGATCGATATGCGCTACGGGGTGCTTCTCGAAATAGCAAAGCAGGTGTATGCCAAACAACCAGTTGATGTGAGAATGGGGCATGTGAACGTCATTTGGCAAGGAGATGCTAATGAATATGCCATTCGTTCCTTGTTGCATTGCAGTGCGCCTACGACGATTTTTAATATTACGGGTCCTGAAACGGCATCTGTAAAATTTATTGCCCAAGAATTTGGTCGCTTGTTTAAAACGGATGTTGCATTTGTTCACGATGAACAGGATACCGCGCTTCTTAGTAACGCAGCGAAAAGCTTTGAAGCATTTGGCTATCCGAGTGTGTCACTGCGAAAAATGATGACATGGATGGCAGAATGGGTAGAACAGGACCAGCCAACCATTCAAAAGCCAACGCACTTTCAGCAGCGTGAGGGGGTCTTTTAAGATGGGACTATCACAAGAGCTGTTGCATTTTTTGCATGATGGAACGGTAATACCTGCACATCCTCTTGCACTCACAGAAGACCGGAAGTTTGATGAAAGCCAGCACAAGCTTTTAACGAATTATTATATCTCTTCAGGTGCAGGAGGTGTAGCAATTGGGGTGCATACGACGCAATTTGAAATACGTGACCCAAAACACAACTTATACGAGCGCGTTCTTAAAGTCACGATGGATGCTATTAACGAGGCGCATGTATCTAGGCCCTTTTTAAAGATTGCTGGGGTATGCGGGCCAACACAGCAGGCAGAGAGAGAAGCAACCATCGCTAAGAACCTTGGGTATGATCTTGCCCTCGTGAGTGTGGGTGGGCTAGGGGACTATTCGGAAAAAGAACTTTTAGAACACGTACGATCCGTTGCAGCCATCATGCCTGTTTTTGGTTTTTATCTGCAACCGTCCGTTGGTGGAAGAGTACTAAGCTTCGAGTTTTGGAGAGAGTTTGCTGACATTGAAGGCGTGCTTGCTATTAAGATGGCTCCGTTTAATCGCTACCAAACGCTCGACGTCGTAAGAGCGGTGTGTGAATCTAAAAGAAGAGATGACATCGCGTTGTACACGGGAAATGACGATCAAATCGTGCTTGACTTACTAAGTAGCTATAAATTTTATGTGAACGGTCAACACGTCGAAAAACGAATCGTGGGCGGACTGCTCGGACATTGGGCTGTTTGGACAGCCAAGGCAGTAGCGCTTTTAGAAGAAATAAAAGCCGTGCGAAATGATTCATTGCTTTCTACAGAATGGTTTCAGCGGGCCCACGAAGTAACGGACAGCAATGCGGCATTCTTTGATGCGAAAAATCAATTTGCAGGCTGTATTGCAGGAATTCATGAAGTACTTCGGATGCAGGGGCTGTTAAAAAATCGACTCTGCTTGAATCCGCATGAGGAGCTGTCAGAAGGACAGACCGAAGAAATTCAGCGTGTTTATTCGGCATACCCTCATCTGCACGACGACCACTTTGTTCAAACCTTTTTAGAAACGCAGCACGTAAAATAAGAAAAGGGCCTCCTAAACGTGAGGCCCTTTAATGGAATTGGAGGGGTCACATGCGTATCGCACTCATTGGACCTGATACGTCTCATGCTACAGCATTTACAAAGCTATTAAACGATGAAAGTCATCCGTTTCACGTAAAAGGTGGAAAAGTGACAGTGATGTATCCTTTTTTTTCTTCGCATATTCCGATTAGTAAGAACCGGGTCAAAGGATTCGTTCAAACTCTAACAGAGGAATACAACGTTGCGGTTGCGGATAGCTTAGCAGATGCCATGAAAGAAGCAGATGCTGCATGCATAACAGCTGTCGACGGCGATAGCCACCTACCTTTGTTCAAGGAGCTATCAGCCTATCAAAAGCCCATATTCATTGATAAACCGTTCGCTCATTCGTTAGCAGATGCCAGAGCTATTTTAGAACGTAGCGAGGAGACGAACACACCCGTGATGAGCTGTTCCGCCCTAAGATTTGCGGAATCCCTGCAAGCTAGTCGTCAGGCGATTCAGGCACCTCTTACAGGCGCTTATATTCGTGGTCCACTGTACTTCGAAGGAGGGATTCCAGGTTATTTTTGGTACGGTATTCATTGTGTGGAAATGCTTGTGTCCATGATGGAGAGGAGCCACGACAAAGTAAGCGTGCATAAAACTTCTTCAGGGGAAATGCTCACCTTTCATTATCAAGGTGGTCAAACCGCCGTTGTGCATCTTGAGCAGGATGCGCCGTTTGAAGCTGTCATCCATACAGAAGAGGGCTCCTACTATGCGCCAATCTACAAGGATCAGACGCCATTTTATTCACTTATTCTTCAGGAAATTATCAATTTTTTTCAAACGGGTCATAGTCCGGTGTCAAAGGAAGAAATGCTCTGTGTCATTGAATGTCTAGAAGAAGCGAATGCTTTAAGAGAAGAAAAAAAGTAGATTTTTTCGTCAAAAGCCCTTGCGGAAATAGAGAAGTTTTCATATAATAAAAAACAGCCGTTAGTAATTAGCAAATTATTCTATGTTCTAACGCACAATCTATTTCGCTGGTGTAGCTCAGTCGGTAGTAGCGCATCCATGGTAAGGATGAGGTCGCAGGTTCGATTCCTGTCACCAGCATAAACTCAACAATAGCAAGTGTTCACGTCTTATTTTACCAGCTTTATTTTAATGTGGTTTTATTTACAATTAAATGTGTATTCAGCAACCTCTTTACATTTTTATGTGAAGAGGTTTTTTCTTTACTATTAGGTTCACTATTAAGAATATTTTTAAAAGTAAAAAGAAACAGCAAGCAAAGCTACTGTTTCTTGGAAGGGCGTTGAATCTTACCGAGAAATAATGTAGAACATAATAAGAAGAGCGTTCCTAAACCGTATCCAGCTACTGCTGAATAAGGAATGTAATTATTTAGTGCTAATCCGCCCATGATAGATGCAGCAAAAAACATTAGAAACATCACCGTATAGTTCTTTTTCAATTATTCCACACCTCATTTTTACCATTATTATACTATTTAAAGGAATTAAAAGGAATAATCCTGCATATATCCGATTTTTTTATAATTTCTTTCCTCACAAAATAGTGTACATATCACCTCAATCTTATAAATAAATTAAACTAATCGATTGTGAGGAGCTGATGTGAATGAGTAGTGAATTTAGTTGTTTAGTGTGCAAAGGCGCCTATTTTAAAAAAGGTTATTACGATTTGGATTTAGACACAAGTATCTATTCAACGGCTTACAACAATGCGACAATCACTGGAGAAGGAAACGTTAGCGTTCACACGGATATCTATAATAATGTGCATACGACGGGAGATCTAGATTTTAGAGTCTATCATCCTGAAAAAAACGACTCCTCATACTCATGTGTGTACAAATATGCGTGTGAGGATTGTGGGTACATCATGTCATTTACAAAAGAAAAGAAGGTAGAGTGTAAGTATGAAGAAAAGAAACGAGAAGAAAAAGAGAATGCTTTTGACTGGAGTGCATTTGGACCGAAAAAATGAGTATGGCCATTCAGAGGAATGGCTTTTTTATTTGCCATCTTCAGCGTGATTTTTAACCTTCTAAAACTAGTCATTGAAACGATTACAATCGATGGATAAATAATTGATGTGCTGTAAAATTTTTCTTGAACGGAATCGTTTCTATCGATAAAATAATTCGGTAGCTTGTTAACTCGTGGGAAAACACGAAGTGAATGTTCAAAATTCAGTAGGCGTTTCGGTTTGAGTTGGTGCTACAGTGTTGAATCATATTCTTATTTTCTTATTAAGATTTATTTAAGAATTCACGCGGATTTAATCCACACAGGAAGTAGACGTGTAGAATATTTTTCTTTCTATCTACTAGTTAAGGTAAAATATGTTTTAAATGAAGGAAGAGCACCAATGTCATTTAACGAAATAGGACTCCTCATTTTCTTCGGAATATTGGATATCCTTCTTTTTGTACTAGCTTTTACATATAAAAGAAAAGCATCGAATGAGAGTGGAAGTTTTGGTTCACCTGACAATTCAGGAGCGTTTTACATGAACGTATTATCAATGACACCTTTTTTTGTTCAAAAGTTATGGAGGTTTCTACTAGCTTTTGGATTGTTAGCACTGATTGTATTTGTAGAATTAAAAGGGCATCATATTTTATAAAGAAAAGCGATTAAAGAAAGTATGTAATTCAAAGTCCGTTTCTAAAAGACGGAGTCGGCTTTTGGCTTTTTCGTAATCCTAGATAAATAAAAAAGACTTTTTTCGTTGCGTGAAGACGTTTTTTTTAGAAATTGGTTATAAAACTGATACGACATTAGAAAACAAGGAGTGTTTTCGTTGGATAAAGAGAAAGTTCCTACCCATGGACTGATCGAAAAAGAGCTTCAAAAGAAAGGAATCGGCATAACGTGGAAAAGCAGACTCGTGCTAATTGGGTTTGTAGCAATCTTTGAACTATTAGCGGTTGCGGTTGTGATGCCACAAATACCCGCTTCACACTATGAAGTTATCTTTGATAGTTTAGCAGCGGGTATGTTTGGTGCAATTGGCCTTTCGATCGGTACACGGACGCTGAAGTGGTTTCAACGATAACCGCTATAGACGTAGAACGATCATAAATAAGACCATGTTGAAAATATGACAGTGTTAACAACAGGCTTATTTAGTAGTGATAGAAAGTATGAGAATTGATGGGTGACTGAGAAAAAACGAATAAGTTTGTTTGTAAAAGCAGGAGTTTTTGCCAAGGCTTTGAATAGTAATGGAGAAGTTCACTAGATGGAGTGATTACTATGATTCATAAGATTGGACAAGTTATGCTATATGTAACGGATCAGGATCAGGCTGTTCGATTTTGGGAGGACAAAGTAGGATTTAGCATCCTTTCCATAGAGGAAAATGGACAAGGAATGAAATGGGTTGAAATGGCGCCGACAAAGGACGCTGAAACGTCCATTATTATTCATGATAAAGCAATTGTTGGCAAAATGTCTCCTGAAGTAAACCTTGGTACCCCTTCGTTGCTGTTTTTTTCAGATGATGTAGAGCAACTACGTCAGGACCTAGTTGCAAAGAATGTGAAAGTAGGAGATCTTGTTGACATGCCTTCTGGTAAAGTATTTAATTTTGCAGACGATGAAGGTCAATATTTTGCTGTTATGGAGAAGAGTTAGGATAGCAGACAGTAACGATAATAAAACGAGTAGCTTAGAGGCTGCTCGTTTTGTTATAGTCAAGCGTTTAGTCCACCCGCATATAAACGGAAAGGAGAAAGCAAAGGTTTATTGAATGGGTAAAATATTTGAAAACGCCTGCACAAATAGCTGATAATAATAGAGCGTACAGTGTATTAATAATACTTACAAAATTAGAAGTTGTACATAACTGAGGAGGAATCAGCGATGAAAAAAATTATGAATCAGCCTGAAAATCTTATTTTAGAAATGTGTAACGGATTCGTTATGGCACACCCTGAACTTCAATTATTAAAAAAATACAAAGTTATTAAAAAGCGAGATGTGAACGTAGAAAAGGTAAGCCTTATTAGTGGAGGTGGCAGTGGGCACGAGCCGGCACACGCGGGATTTGTTGGGAAAGGAATGCTTGATGCAGCCATTTGCGGAGATGTATTTGCCTCACCATCTCAAATTCAGGTGTATCAAGGAATTAAATCTGTTGCGAGTGATCAAGGCGTATTAATGATTATTAAAAACTACAGCGGAGATATGATGAACTTTAAAAACGGAGCTGCGCTTGCAGAGGAAGACGGCATTAAAGTGGATTATGTTCGGGTGACGGATGATATCGCGGTAGAGGACAGCTTATACTCTGTTGGACGTCGCGGTGTTGCGGGAACGGTATTTGTACATAAAATTGCTGGAGCAGCGGCGGAAGAAGGCCGAGATCTAGAAGGCGTAAAAGCAGCGGCCGAGAAAGCAGCCGCAAACGTCCGTAGTATAGGTGTAGCATTAACGTCTTGTACGGTTCCGGCAAAAGGAACACCGACGTTTTCACTAGCTGACAATGAAATCGAATATGGCGTTGGTATTCACGGAGAGCCTGGAATAAAAAGAGACGTTATGATGACCGCAGATGAGCTAGCATCGCGCATGACAAGTGATTTGTTAAAGGAATTAGATTGCACAAGCGGTGAAGATGTTGCGGTATTAGTCAATGGATTCGGCGGAACGCCTCTTCAAGAGCTCTATGTTTTGAATCATTCGCTTCAGCGTGAGTTGAAAAATCAAAATGTAACGGTGCATCGTACGTTTGTTGGAAACTACATGACGAGTATTGATATGGCAGGTGCTTCTGTCACACTCATGAAGCTAGATGATGACTTGAAGCAATTGTTATCAAAAGAATCGAGTGCCCCTGCTTTTCGAGTAGATGGCCCTGTTGAACAAGTAGAATATCATGATCTTTTAGAAGAAGAGGAGCCCAAAATCGTATCTTTTACAGCAGAGACTAGTGAGGAGCACGCCCATGTGCGAGGTGACAAGCTTTCACTAAACAACATGATATATCTCGTTGATAAAATGAGTGAAGTCATTATCGAAAATGAAGTTCCGTTTTGTGAGTTAGACGCGCATGCTGGAGACGGGGATTTCGGAATGAGCGTTGCGAAAGGATTTAAACAGCTGAAAAGAGAATGGCAGGATATTATCGAGCAAGAATCCCTTACGATCGGTTCATTTTTAGATGCAAGTTCAATGGTTATTATGGAACATTGCGGAGGAGCATCAGGACCAATCTGGGGATCTGCGTTTCGTGCAGCTGGAAAAGCAACAGAAGAAAAAGTAGAATTATCGGTAGCAGAATTTGCGGACATGCTACAGGAAGCGGTAAAAGGTATTCAAACGACAGGTGAGCGTTCCTTTGGAAGAGGTGCCGTTGTAGGAGATAAAACGTTGATTGATGCACTCGTTCCGTGTGCAGATACGTGGAGTGAGAGTGCAAAAAATGACGTTTCGTTCAAAGAAGCTTTTGAGAACGGTGCAAAAGCAGCGGTTGAAGGCGCAGAAAAAACAAAAGACATCGTAGCTCGCATGGGACGAGCTGGAGCCGTTGGGGAAAGAAGCCTTGGGTATCCAGATGCAGGTGCTTACGGTCTAGGCGTGATTTTCACAGAATTAGCACGTTCTCTAAAATAATAAAATTTTGTCAAACGATGAGAAGGGAACCGAACACTTGATCGCGAATATATGAATCGAAAGCATATATTAAAAAAAGAGGTGCCTGTATGATCGTCGGAATGAATCCATATCTTGTGTTAAATGGCAACGGCCAACAAGCAGTAAAGTTTTACAAAGACGTGTTAGGAGCGAAAGTGGAAAGTGTTCAGACATTTGGTGACATGCCTGCTCATCCTGATCACCCTGTACCGGATGAGGCGAAAGACCGCGTCTTGCATGCACATTTGAAAGTAGCAAATGCAGATTTGATGATTTCGGATACGTTTCCTGGACAGCCTTATGATGCAGGTTCACACGTGAATTTAAGCATTGGAACGAATAATCCAGAAACGACGAAAGTGATTTTCGACAAGCTTAGCGAAAACGGTCATGTGATCATGCCCCTTCAAGAAACGTTTTGGAGCCCTCTATATGGACAAGTAAAAGATCAATTTGACGTTAGCTGGCAAATATCAACGAATATCGAACAATAAACAAAAGCCCTCGCATCTGTGCGAGGGCTTTTGCTATGTGTTGCGAAAGCGTTTTTAACGAAAGAAAAAAGTGACCATAAGCAACTTCCCACACAACTTGTATAATCTTTCTTTTAAATGCCACTCTAAAAAGAAGAAATGTTTGTAGTGGAAGATAGGTGATTACATATGGAGTCAAGCTGGGTCTCAATCATTCCGTTTCTGGTCGTCATTCCAGTCGCGATTATAACGAAGCAGGTACTTCCAGGTCTTTTACTGGGGTTACTAGTTGGGTCTTACCTTCATGCACCATCACTCGTAGGTGGCATGCATGCGATGGTGCATTATATTGTGAAAGCACTCATTGATAAAAGCAATATTGAAATTGTGGTGTTTCTTTACATGTTTTCGGGCTTAATTGGCATGATCAAAACAACAGGAGGAATTAAAGGCTTTGTCGAAACCGCCGCAGAGCGCATCAATACGAGACGAGAGGCGATTATTCTGACATACGTTTCGACGATCGGAACGTTCAGCGCCCCAACCTTTCGTTTCGTAACGATCGCCCCCATTATGAGAGCACTGCTAAAAGAAGTGAAAATGACAACAAAAGAGCTTGGATTTATTATTGAAACGACTGCGACGCCGATTATCGTATTGATTCCTGTTGCAACAGCGTTCGTAGGCTACATGGTATCAATTATTCAAATGGCTACCCAAAACCAAGGCATTACTTCTGATCCTTATACGCTCTTTTTGAAAAGTATTCCGTATAACTTTTTTGCCTTTGTTATTATTCTGTTAGGCGTTTATTTAAGCTTTTTTCATCATTCTTCCTCTAATGCTCCAACAGGAGAAGAAAATGTAGAAGATGATGATTGGCATAACTGTCATCCTTCTGTTTCAAAGGACCTGCCTTCAAAGCCGTGGAACCTGCTTATTCCACTCATTTTGGTTATCGTTCTTACACTTGTTCTTACGTGGTGGAGCGGTCATCAAAAGGCAAATGGTTTTTTGCAATCCTTTGTCCAAGCGGATGTTTTGGAGGCGATGGTCGTATCCTTAATGTTTACTGTGCTCGTGACGATCATTTTGTTTATCGTTCAAAAGTTTCCGCTTCAGGACATTATGAACAGCTTTGTTTCAGGTGGAAATGATTTAATGTCCGTTATTGTTCTTTTATCAGTTGTTTGGGGACTATCGTCTGTTGCCGATGATTTAGGTTTTTCAAGCTTCGTTACGGCTCATACGAACTGGATTCCTGCTATGTTCGTGACCCCGCTTATGTTTGTCTTTGGAGCTGCCATCTCTTATTTTATTGGCTCGGCGTGGGGGACATGGGGAATATTAATGCCGCTTGGAATTTCTATTGCGACTCACGCAGGCGTATCGCTTCCATTAATTATCGGCGCTGTATTTGCGAGTGGTTCATTCGGCGCTTTTGCGTCTCCACTGAGCGATGATACCAACACCATTGCTAAAATTTTAAATCTATCGGTTATTGATTATGCAAGATATAAGCTAAAGCCAGCGCTTATTGCAGCGGGTATTACAACCGTCTTGTATGGAATTACCACTTTTTTCTTTTGATCATTAATAAATAAGCTGTTTTTCTAGGCGATGTAGCTTATAATGAAAGCATGAGGTTTTATGATCGCAGCAAAAAGGAGTGAAAAGACAAATGGATGAGAAAGTTCCGGTTCACTTCCCTAAAGAAATGCTTCGCGAAATGGAACGATTACTTCAAGATGGCGAAACGTTAGAGAAATTTTTTGAACAAGCACTGAACGAGTATATGGTTAGTCGAAAGCCAATCAATTTAACTCAATACAAAAAGCAAAAAGAAAGCAAGTAGCACTCAGCCAATGAGTGCTACTTTTTTATTGTTTTTCGAAAGTATGTTTTAATGATGACAAGGAAGAAAAGAGGAGGATCTTATGACGAACAAAATTGTCGATTTGTCGCATCATCAGGGGGATATTGATTTCCAGAAAGCAAGTAAAGAAATTGATTTAGCCATTATTCGCGTACAGTATGGCTCTACTTCAATTGATCGTCAATATAAGCAATATGTACAAGGGTGTAAGAGATATCGCATTCCTTTTGGCCACTATGCGTATGCACGTTTTGTAAGCATTCGTGATGCGAGGAAAGAAGCAACGGATTTTTTACATCGCGTAGATCCAGATGCAAAATTTTTAGCGGTGGACGTAGAAGAAGTAACCGTTAAGCGATATGAGGACCTCATTCCTGCGACACAAGAGTTCATTGAGGTTTGTCGTCAGGCAGGTTGGAAAGTAGGCTTATATACCGGTCACTATTTTTATCATCAGCACCATATGCACAAGATAGATGCTGATTTTCTATGGATTCCTAGGTATTCAACAGAAGACAAAGGTCATGTGCATCATGCACGTCCTGATATGCATTGCCATCTTTGGCAGTACTCACAGCGTGGAAAAGTAGCAGGGATTAAAGGGCATGTCGATTTGAATACGATACATAGCGAACGCGGTTTGGACTGGTTTTGTGGAGCACAAGAGGAGCAGCTACGAACACAAGGAGAGAGGAAAATGAACTTAACGGATAGTCAGTGGAAAGAAATGGCGAGAACGTATGAAAAAGCATATAAAAAAGGCATTCTGTCTAGTATGGAATGGGCACAAAAAGCTCTTTCGAAAGAGCTTACAGTCGATGAAGCCATTTTTCTTCAAACGATTTTGATTGGTCGTACGCTTTGAAGAGTAAAATGAGCAAATGAAATAACCATTCTGTCTAACTAGGCATATAGTATAGGCAGAGGGTGTGAGGGGATGATTGAAAGTCAAGCAGAGGAATTGGAAAAACTTCGCTTCTTTCAACGAGAAGTGGATCTGATTATCGCAGCATTATTATTAACAGGGCAGTTGACGATGTCACGAGTAATTATTGAGCCTGGTGGCTTTAGTCTCACCGTAAGTGGCCCTATTATTGGGCGAGTGCGGTTAGAAGGGAAATATGGAAATAAACTAGGGAGTGCTGTACTAGATGGTATTGACATTGTCCTTGCCATCTTACTCTTAAAAGGTGATATAGGATTTACGGGTTTATTTATTGCTCCTGGTGGCTTTAGTTTTAACATTGGCGGCCCTATTTTTGGAGGGGAGCGCCCCGTTGTGCTTATTCCAAATTATTGCCGTGTTTTTGATGAATTTAAGCAAATTGTTTCAAATCATTTTCATGTGGACGCGATGTTGTTAAAAAATTTGTAAAAGGGTGATAAGAAATGGCATTAACAGATCTTCCAACAGTTAAAACACCGCCTGGAAGTGCTTTTTTAATCGCGCTACCAATTGTTGTGTTTGTTTTTTTCTTCACTCAATTTAAGTCAACTGATGTTGCGAATTGAAAGTAATAACCACATTATTGCTTCATAAAATGGTAGGAGGAATCTTTGTATACCCCCTACCATTTTTGTATGAGGAGAGAGTAAATTGCGGCAAAGAGATCAATTGTTTCAAAGGATTTGTACCTCCCAAACACAAGATGTCTTAGCTACGATTGTGAACGTAGAAGGATCAGCATATGTTCGAGAAGGTTCAATGTTGCTTATCAAAGAAAACGGTGAGCGATGTGGAATAATTAGCGGTGGCTGCTTAGAAGAAGATGTGGTAATGCAAGCGGAGAAAGTTCGTCGTCAACAGAAAGCTATAATCTGTACATATAATATGCGTGAAGATGAAGATCCCATATGGGGAGAAGAGGTAGGGTGCGGCGGAGTCATTTCCATTCTAATAGAGCCTGTGACTGAACAGTTGAAGGATAGTCTTTTAAACGTTCAGCATTGGTTGGGACAGAGACAAACGGTTGTACATGCTAAAATTTTGTGTCCGGATGGAAAATCGGTAGAGAATTTTTTTTCGCCTCGTGTAGATCAGCTTGAAAATAGAATTGAACTTGGAAAAGACGTCTATAAAATGATTATTCGTCCAACCCCTCACCTGATCATTTTTGGTGCCGGTCAAGACGTGCAACCTCTTGTTTCATTTGCGGCTGATACGGGTTTTTACGTAACGGTATATGACTGGAGAGAGGGTTTTATAAAACGTGATCAATTTCTGAAAGCTGATTATTTGTTTGGTCAACATCTACCGTCCTTACTAAAAGAAACGATGTTTCAGTCTTATGATTTTTCGATCATTATGACCCATAATTTTCAAAAGGATCAAGAAATTTTACAGCATCTTCTTCAACAGGACCTTCCCTATATTGGTGTTCTAGGAACAAAAAAGCGTACGCAACGCTTAATTAACAATAATCAAATTCCAAAAAATCTTCACTTTCCAATTGGATTACCCATCGGCGCAAAAGGTCCTGAAGAGATTGCGATTAGCATTTTGGGTGAGCTTATTCAGGAATGGAGAAAGAACGGATGAGGGTAGTAGGTATTTATTTGGCAGCAGGCAATAGTATAAGACTTGGAAAAGACAAACGATTTTTGCCTATTAACAATCAGCCCTTAGCAAGTCTAGCTTTTGTTCAAGCACTTCAATCACATCTTACCGAGCTTATTGTGGTGGTAAAAAGTAACGATGATTTAGGTTGGATACCTTCAATTGCTTATGAAAAAGAATATGTTCATAAGTGGACGTTTGTTGTTGCACAAGGAGGTCAATCCAATTCAATAAAAGCTGGCCTTCATCATGCAGAACAAGCCGATGCCATTCTAATTATGTTAGCTGATCAGCCGTTTGTCACGTCTCAAATGATAAATGATCGTCTAACAAAGTGGTACTGTAATTCATCCCTAGACTATGTGGCTACTCTATGCAGTTCAGTATTGCAGCCTCCTATCATTCTTTCAAACAAACTATTTCCTAAACTGTTTTTATTAACAGGAGATCAGGGGGCAAGACTAATTTTACAATCCCCAGTGTACAAAGGTAGCTTCATAGAAGAGAGTCAACTTGTTGATGTTGATACATTAGACGATTATAACCAACTGTTAGATGCCATGAGGCAGAAAGGAGAGAGAGAAGGATGAGTATACTTGGAAAAAGTGTTTTTCGAAAAGAAGCGTTTGATAAAGTGACGGGAAAAGCAAAGTATACGGCTGATGAACAAGAAATAGGAATGCTTCACGTTCAAATGCTGACGAGTCCTTATGGTCATGCGTTAATTAAGCAGATAAATATTGAGTCAGCCAGAAGCGTACCAGGTGTGCGTGCAATTGTCACAGGTCAAGATTCAATCCCTCTTATTGGAGAAGAAATTCAAGACCGTTATCCAGTTGCCAAAGATCGTGTGCGTTATTATGGTGAAGTAGTAGCGCTTGTTGTAGCAGATAACCCAATTATTGCGAGACATGCAGCTGATCTTATTCATGTTACATACGAACCACTTTCCGTTATTAATTCTCCGACAGAGGCCTTTATGAGTAATACCACGCTTCTTCATCCTCAACTGGACGCCTATAAAAAAACAGAAGGTGTATTTCCCCAGGCACATACGAACATTGCGAATAAAACAAAAATACGTAAAGGCGATATAAACAAAGGGTGGCAGGAAAGCGAAGTGATAATTGAAGAAACCTTTTCACTGGGTCCATCTGATCACGCCGCAATGGAAACGCGGTGTGCGACCGCTGAAATAAGACCCGATGGATCCGTTTATTTTACGACTACTTCTCAAGCTCCCTTTATGTTAAAAAAGCTTATGAACACGTACTTTCAAATTGAAGTAGGAAAAGTAATTGTCAAAACCCCGTTAGTAGGAGGCGCATACGGGGGAAAAGCATCTGTTCAGTGGGAGATTTTAGCTTATCTTGCATCGCGTGCTGTCGGAGGTAGACGGGTTAAGATCTTGTATTCGAGAGAAGAAGATTTGACAACGGCTCCTTGTCATATAGGATTAGACGCAACTATTAAGCTTGGCTGTAAGCGAGATGGAAAGTTAATGGTTGCAGAGCTTCTTTATTTATTTGATGGCGGAGCATATTCGGATAAAGCAACAGATTTGAGTAGGGCAGGCGCTGTCGATTGTACAGGTCCTTACCGAATTGATCACATATGGTGTGATGCCTATTGTATGTATACTAATCACCCTTATGCAGCTCCGTTTCGAGGATTTTCACATTCAGAAGTATTGTTTGCGTTTGAGAGAGCGATGGATATGCTCGCGATGAAGTTGAAAATAGACCCACTTGAGCTCCGATTAAAAAATGCGATCGCTCCTGGTGATACGACACCGACACAAGTGAAATTAAATCGAAGTAAGGTCGGTAATTTACCAGCATGTATTAACCGTTTAAAGGAGTTAATGAACTGGGAGGACGGTTCCATTGTTCGAGTAAATGATCGAACCATTCGAGCAAAAGGGGTGAGTTGTGTTTGGAAGACGTCTACAATCGATCCAGATGCTAGCTCAGGTGTTATCTTGACGTTTAATCCAGATGGAAGCATCAATTTAATGTCAGGAGTTGTGGAGATTGGTACGGGAACGAAAACAATTCTTGCGCAGATGCTTGCTGAACGTCTACAAATGGGAATCGATCAAATTCATGTGAAGATGCCGGTCCATACACAAACGACACCCGAGCACTGGAAAACAGTTGCAAGCAGAGGAACGTTTATGGCAGGAAGAGCGCTAATGCGTGCAGCAGATGATGCAATTGAACAGTTAAAAAGTATTGCCTCGATCGTATTGCGTAGTGAGACAGATGACCTCACCGTTAGTGGAGGATACGTGTTTCAAAAAGACGATCCATCCATTCGAATTGCAGTAAAAGACATTGCCTATGGCTACAAATATCCAAACGGAAATTCGATAGGTGGTCAGATTATAGCAAGAGGGCATTACATTTTAAATCATATGACGACCATTGATCCTGAGACAGGGAAGGGTAATCCTGGTCCTGAATGGACTGTAGGTGCTCAAGGCGTCGAGATTGAATTTGATACTCGAGATTATACGTATAAAGTTCTAAAGGCATTTGCCGTAATTGATATTGGTCGCGTATTAAATGAGAAGGCCGCTCTTGGTCAAGTCATGGGATCAATGAGTATGGGGCTTGCTTTTGCGGGTAGAGAAACGTTTGTGTTTGATCAATATGCGCGTATTCTTAACCCCCAGCTTCGAACATATCGACCCATTCATTATGGGGAAAATCCTGAGTACGTAGCTGATTTTGTAACTACTCCACAAGCTGATGCCGCGTATGGCGCAAGGGGCGTAGGGGAACACGCACTCTTAGGAATGCCGGCTTCGTTAGGAAATGCACTTACACTGGCTGCAGGTGTTAACCTAAATGAATTACCTCTTGTACCTGAGTTGATTTGGCGAAAGAAAGAAGGTGGAATTCAATGATTGGCACCTTTGACTATTATCGACCTCATTCAATACAAGAAGCAGTTGATTTATTTGAAAAGCTAGATCTTGAAGGGCAATCGCCAGTTTACTATAGCGGTGGGACAGAGATCATTACTTTTCATCGGTTAAATCTAATTCATAATGGGGCCGTGATTGATATTAAAAGCATTCCAGAGTGTATGGAATGGAAACGGGATGGTAGTATTCTAACGATTGGATCTGCGCTCTCTCTTACAGCAGTTGAAAATCAAAAGGAGTTTCCACTATTATCAACTGTCTGTAGTGAAGTAGCAGACCATACCGCACGAAATAAAATTACAGCAGGTGGAAATATTTGCGGTGAAACCTTCTATCGAGAGGTTGCATTGCCTTTTCTTCTTAGTGATGCGCATCTTGTTATCGGAGGAAAGGGTGGGGTGAGAGAAGTTGAAATTCATGAATTATTCAAAGGTCATCTTCAATTGAATAAGGGTGAATTTCTGTTGCAACTCCTCGTTCAGCAATCATTTTTAGAATCACCGTATATAAGTATTAAGCGAAGAAGGCAGTGGAACACGGGCTATCCGCTTATAACTGTTTCAAGTCTACGTGACCGCGACCGCATTCGATTAGCCATTAGCGGATTGTATCCATATCCGTTTCGTGCGTGGGAGGTGGAGACAGAATTAAATCGACCGGGTACATCCGAACAGCGGATCGAGGCAGCGCTGAAAACCATTAATGGTCCGGTATTAGAAGATGAAGAGGGATCAGCAAATTACCGGTTATTTGTGCTTAAAAACATTCTCTATGATGTCATGGAACACTTGGGGGGAGAGAAATGATGCAAATAGAGCTTACTATAAATGGAGAAAAAGTGAAAACTGCGTGTGAACCGTCAGACACTCTTTTATATGTGCTTCGAAATAAGCTTGGATTAACGGGGGCAAAACCAGGATGTTTAAACGGTGATTGCGGTGCGTGTACCGTCATCATTCAAGGAAAGCCAATGAAATCTTGCCTAACCCTTGCGATTGAAGAAACACAAAAAGAGATAACGACTATTGAAGGGCTAGGAGGAGTCCCTATACAAGGAGCGTTTGTGGAGCACTTTGCTTTTCAATGTGGCTATTGTACACCTGGATTTATTATGAATGCTCACGCTCTTGTTCAAGATCAGCCCGAAGCTAATGACCAAATTATTACTGAGTGGCTAGAATCTAATATTTGTCGATGCACAGGCTATCAAGAGATAAAAAAAGCTGTTAAAGATGTTTTATCTCAAGTAAAGCGATCTTAAGAGAAGGAAAAATCAGAAAAATAAGTAAAAAATATGTCGGAATGTAGTCATTCATGCTATGATAAAAAAATAAGTTCATATACGTGTCATTTAGGTGCCCTTGCATTGCGCCAAGGGGTAACAGGGAATTAGGTTAAAATCCTAAGCGGTCCCGCCACTGTAACTGATGAGAACGTCATTCATTGTGCCACTCAAATTGGGGAAGGCGATGACGTTTGTTGACCAGAAGCCAGGAGACCTACCTAGATGTGAACACCCATGAGCCTTCGAGGAAAGGAGCGGTGCAGTAGAATTTGCAGGACAAGTCTGTTTTTATTTGTCGTGGAGTAAGAACGATTCTATTTAGCCCCGGTCTGTTCAAGGACCGGGGCTTTTTGTGTGGAATCTACAAAAAAGGAGAAGTGAAGATGGAACAATTATCATTATTTATGTTTGTATTTGTATTGGGACTTCGTCATGGATTGGATGCCGATCACTTGGCATGTATTGATGGCATTACAAGATATAATTTAGATCGTAATCATCGTGTAGCACGCTGGGTCGGAACGTGTTTTTCATTTGGACATGGAATGGTGGTTGCTGGAGTGGGAGTAGTGCTTGCTTCCTTTAGTCGTCATTTCACATTTCCTGCGTACTTTGATGGTATTGTTACGTGGGTTTCTATTATCTCGCTATTTTTAATCGGAACGCTAAATGTGTATAATTTGCTTCGTCCGGCAGCAGAAAAAGGAGATTTTCGTGTACAGGGAGTAAAAAGCAAACTGCTTCCACGATTTGTTCGTGAAACGTCCAATCCGTTCCTTATTATGCTCATTGGTGGAATTTTCGCGCTTGCAGCAGATACCGTCAGTCAAACCTCTATTTGGGCAGTTGCAGCAGGACAGTCTAATCCATATATGCCGTATCTATTAGGTGCTACGTTCGTGATCGGAATGATGATTACAGATACAATTGATTCATTTATCGTGTTTGGCATGTTGAAACAGTCAAATGCGTTTGGAAAATCAGCGTCTAGACTAATGGGGTGGGTCATCGTTTTTCTTGCTTACGGCGTTTCGATGTATCAGCTCTTCACGTATTTTTATCCAAAAGCAGAAGTGGACTTTGAAATGGTAGGCATCGCTGTATTTGCCTTTTTAATGATCTGCTTCGGCTTGGTTTGGACGAAAGGTCGAAAAGCAGAAAAAGTCATTTCCTCTTAATATAAAAATGCCTAGGGCTTCGCGCTCTAGGCATTAATAGTGTTCTGCTGTTTTTCCTTCCATTCTTTAAACGAATCTAAATCGTTGTTAATTTGTTTCATCGCAAAAGCAATCACCGCAGCATCATCCACTAGCCCCAATCCAACGATAAAATCTGGGATTAAATCTAGGGGATTCACAAAATATAAAATGGTTGCAATGATCGTAATAATGGAGCGAGTAGGGATTGATTTATAGTCGCCTTTAATCCAAGAGCGAAACGCTTCAAACAAAAGCTGAAGTCTCTCCCATACATCGTCGAGAGCCCCTTTCTTAGTCGTTGCCTTCGCAATCGCCTGATTTAATAATCCCTCTGCTTTTCCTTTATCATGCAAGTACTCTTTTGCTTGCGTTTCATACTCTTTGTATCCTTGCTCATAGTGTTCCTTGTCTTTTTTTCTTCGACCAAACATCTTTATCGCCTCCAGTAGCCGCTACAGTCATTGTATACCCTTATTGTAACGTCGAAGAAACAACTCATACGTTTTTGAAATAAATAAGTAAAAAACTTATTTTTATCTAATAATATAAGTTTTTTACTTGAAAATATCAGGATTATTACGTAAGATATAGAAAAGGAAGTGGTGTGATGACACAAAGGGAACGTTTAGAGAGTATGAAGTCATGGCTACAAATTCATCATGAAATTAGCATTGAAATCATCATGGAAAAATGGAATGTTTCACGTGACACGGCCCGTCGTGATTTAGTGAAACTTGAAAAAATGGGAGATGTAGTTCGTACAAAAGGTGGGGCAGTGCTTGCTAGTCATCAAGTCATTCGATACGGAGATCGTAGCCAAAATCCATCAAAGATTAAGATTGCAAAACGAGCGTGCGAACTCATTCAAGAACATGACCACGTCATGTTTGATACGTCTACAACGGTGGAATTAGTTGCAAAACAGCTTATTGATCAGCCGCTTTCTGTCGTGACCAACTCAATTGATATTGTGGCAGCTCTCTCGGACCATAGCGACATTGATATTTATATGATAGGTGGGAAATTCAATCGCTATCACCGAAGTTTTCTTGGTTTTCAAGCAGCGGAGGAGCTATCAAAATATCGGGTAGACAAGCTGTTTATTGGAGCCTGTGGCCTCGGCTTAGAGGGACTAACAGCTTCTAGTGATGACGAGGCTTACGTAAAACGAAGCATGATTGCCTCTGCACGAGAAGTAACGGTGCTTATGGATCATTCAAAGCTTCATAAGTCATTTTTGCATCATGTATGTGAGTTAAGCGCTGTTCACCGAATTATTACGGATCAGCCATTAACCGATGAGATAAAGGCAGCAGCAGAAGAATATGAAATTGATGTCATCATTACAAACAACTAAAAGGAGTGTTTTAAATGGATAAAGTAAAAGTAGGGCTAGTTGGGTATGGATTTTCAGGGCAAACGTTTCATGCGCCGCTATTAAAAGCACTAAGTGAATTTGAGATTACAAAGGTCATGAGCTCAAATCCTGAAAGAGTACGTGAGGATTTAGGTGATGTGGACGTTGTTTCTTCTATTGAAGGTGTTTTAGAGGATGAAAGCATTGAACTAGTCGTGATTACAACGCCTAACACGTTCCATTTCGATATGGCGAAAAAAAGCCTTCAAGCAAATAAACACGTTGTGATTGAAAAGCCAATGGTCGTTGAAAGTGAAGAAGGGCTTGAACTTATTGAACTTGCTGAAAAACATGATCGTATGCTGAGCGTCTATCAAAACCGTCGCTTTGATAATGACTTCTTAACAATTAAGAAGCTTCTGTCTGAAGATCAATTAGGAGAAGTGTATTCATATGAATCTCATTTCAATCGTTTCCGTCCTGAGGTCCGTGACCGTTGGAGAGAGCGTCCAGGAAAAGGTGCAGGGATGCTGTATGATTTAGGCTCACATCTCGTGGATCAGGCGCTTCACCTTTTTGGAAAGCCAAATTTTGTTCAAGCAGACGTATTCCCGCAGCGTGACGGTTCAGAGGTAGACGATTATTTCCACATTACGCTTGGCTATGATAAACTTCGCGTGATGCTCCATTCTGGTTCAGTTGTACTTGAAGCAGGACCTAGATACCAAGTACACGGCCGAAAAGGCAGCTTCTTAAAGTACGGAATGGATGGACAAGAAGACGCGCTAAAAGCAGGGAAAAACGTGCAAGACGATGACTGGGGAACAGATCTTCCAGAACGTTACGGGAAACTTGTAACAGAGTCAGAAAGCGGCGTAAAAGAAGAACGAGTAGAGACGGTTCCAGGTTCTTATCCAACGTATTATAAAGAAGTGTACGCTCACCTTCGTGAAGGAAAACCAAATCCTGTTCCTGCACAGGAAGGATTGTTAACGATTCAAATTTTAGAAGCGGCAAAACGAAGCAGCGAAGAAAAAAGAGTGATTGACCTCTAAGAGAAAGAAGGGATTCTGATGAACAGACTGCAGCAAAAGCTAGACGATATTCGAAAACAAGAAGAAGAGCTTCAATTTGCGACGTTTACAAATGAGATGGCGCTTCAACTAGGGCTATCCATTATCCAAAACGCGCGTGAAGAAGAAAAAGCGATATCTGTTGAGATTATTCGAAACGGCCAAGTACTATTTTCACATGCGATGGACGGAACGAGTCCTGATCAAACGTACTGGATGACGAGAAAAGCAAATGTTGTTCGCCGTCATCATCACAGCTCTTATTACATGCGTTTGTATAATGAACTAAAAGAAAGATCTTATTTCGAAGCGTATTCAGTTAGTCCACAAGAATATGCTGTTCACGGCGGCTCATTCCCCCTTTCAATTCAAGGGGTAGGTGTAATTGGAAGTATTACAGTATCAGGGTTATCTCAGGAAGAAGATCATGAATTAGCCGTTCAAGGAATAAGGAACTTAATTGAAAATAATAAAAAATAGATGAAAAAATTTCCTCTCTGTTGTAAAATGTCAATATGTGTCGAAATAAAGGAGGGGAAAGTATGTCTACATTAACATTAAAGTATTACTTTCTCGAAGAAAAAGAGAGATTCGAGATGGAGCAAGACATTTTAGCGCATACGTCTAAGCATGAAGAAGAGATTTTACCGCTAGACGATAATGAGATTACCGAACTTCATAAAAGTCTGGAAGTAACCATATAGTTTGGATTGATGTAGCAAAAGCGGAAGGGACCTAACGGTGAGGCTGTTAGGTCCCTTCCGCTTTGTGCTAGACCTAAGGGAATGAGGACTTCCCTTGCGGGCTGTCCTCATTCCCCTAGGTACACCTTTTTGGGGCGCTCTAGACGCTTAGCCCCTCAAACCCTCAAACCCTCAAACCCTCAAACCCTCAAACCCTCAAACCCTCAAACCCTCAAACCCTCAAACCCTCAAACCCTCAAACCCTCAAACCCTCAAACCCTCAAACCCTTCAAACCCTTCAAACCCTTTAAACCTCTAAAACCCAGCTTTGGATGATTTTAATTTTTTATGTTGGGATTTTACTTGGGTGGACAGAGTTTGTTGGAATGGTTAGAATCCTAATTATAGGAAATTGTTTTAGGGGCATCGTTGGTATGCTTGTATTTAAATTTGGATGAAAAAGAAAGTGAAATGATGGGTTGTTAGAAGGGAGACGCGCATGAGTACATATAGTGTTACGAGTAATATTCCAGAGGTAGAGGCTTATCGACGTTTACGTGTGAAGGCGGGGCTTAGCCCAAAGAGTGAAAGGGCAGCAGAGAAAGGCTTGGCTAATACGCTTTATGCAGTGACGATTTATGAAGAGGATCAGCTTATTGCGATGGGGCGTGTGATTGGAGATGGCGGTTGTTTTCTGCAAATTGTCGATATTGCAGTTCATCCTCAATTTCAAGGGAAGGGTCTCGGAAAGCAAGTGATGAGTCAGCTGATGACATATGTAGACGAGATAGCGGAGATCGGAACGAATGTAAGCCTTATGGCAGACGTTCCGGCAGATCATCTCTATCTGAAATTTGGCTTCGAATATGCAGCACCCCGTTCATTAGGCATGTGGAAAACGTATAAATAAGTCTGAGACAAAAGGGGATAGAAGCAGCTTCAAATGAAGACAGCAAAAAGAGGGATTTCTTATAACTATGAGAAACCCCTCTTTGGTAATCATCTGTTTTTTAAAATAGTCAATTGGTTTGGCGAAGGACAGGTACTTTTAAGAAAACCCATAGAATTACGCAGATCAGCGGCACGGCTCCTAGAACGATGACCGTCTGGATATCGATGCCGGTTCCTAATAAGAGAGAGGTTAATCCATATGAGACGGGTTGGAGAGCCGAACCTGCGAGCATCATAACGCTCATAACGCGTCCTAGCATGGCATTTTCAACCTTTGATTGAACAATGGCAAAAATAGGTGCGTTTGAAAACGATAACGCAAAACCTAATAAGAATAAAAAGATGAGGCATAACACGAGTGAGCGAGAGACGCCAAGTCCTAAGTAAGTAAGGCCAAGGGCAAAAAGCGCCCACATCGCAATCAATCCGCGATTTTTCTTAAAGTTTAAAATTCCCACGGCAGCACTTCCAGCCAAAATCCCTACAACAAGAACGGCTTCCATTGTGCTAAAAGCCAAAGAGTTTTGTTTAAATAGCTTGCTTGCAATGAGCGGAATACCGAGCGCCATCGGACCAGTAATAAAGACGTTGATGACAAAGGAAACGCTGATGAGCGTAGAGAGAAAAGTGTTTTTCCTAATATAGGACAAACCATTTTTGAATGATTGAAGAAGCGGTTCCTGATCTTCTTTTTCAACTTTTTCTTTTTTCAATGATAAAAATGGAATGCAAGCGCTGAAGAAAATCATGATGAGAGAAGCAAGAAGAAAGATTGTTGAGTAATCGAGATATTTAATAAAGACACCGGCAAGAAAAGCGCCGAAAATCCCAGTCACTTGGCTAATGATTGAAATGAGGGAGTTTGCACGCATCAAATCATCCTCTTGTACAACAGAGGGAAGAAGAGCGTTTCGAGCCGGTACGTGAAAAGAATCGATAATCCCAAACAATAAGGCAGAGACAATAAAAAGACTAAGATGATTCCAACCGTTAAATAAAAGCAAAAATACGCTACCAATCGTAAGAGCCTCAGCTAGAGTGGAGAGTAAGACAATCGTTTTGCGATTAAAGCGATCTGCCAGTACTCCACCGAGCGTCATGAGTAAGATAGCCGGAACGGATGAGGCGATAAAAATCATGCCAAGACCTGCTTTTTGATGAAGCTCGTTAATGACAAACCATGATTGTGTAAACAGAAAAAGTGAGAATCCAAGCCGTGAAGAAAGTGTAATCGCAAAGATAATGAGAAAATCCTTTTGCAATAATAGTAGGCGTTTCATTTCGGTAGGCGCGGGCTGTATAACCGCTTCGTTCATTTTATTCGTCTCCTTTAGGTAAAAGTGGAAAGGCAATACGGTAAAGATGATACTTCACTAGGTCATCGTTTGGCATAGAACCATTTGTTGCATCAAATTCTTTGAGTAGATCCTGTATTTCTTCCTCTTTCTTTCGCAGAACTGCTGTCTGTTCCTTTGTCAAATAGAGCTGCTCGAGTGATTGAGTGACCAAATAGTCAGAGTGGTTGATGTGAACGAATTGTGTGCTCGTTTCTTTTAAAGCATTAATCGTCATTCGTGCTCCTCCAACAAAGCTTTCTTCAACAGAAGCCTGGAAGTCCACTTCTTCATCCTCCGATACAAACGTTCGATTGACGTGGATTTCAGAAGCGATCGGTCGATAAAATTTTTGCACGATGCCGTTTTTGACTTCTGTACGTTCGACGTAAACTAAACCCACCTTTTCTAGTTCTTTTAAGTGGTAATGCACTTTTTGAGCCTGCATATCCAAACTTTCAGCGATCATTTTTCCTGTTTTGGCTTCGACAATGATTTCCCAAAGTAATTTAATTCGGAGAGGATCAGAAATCGCTTTTAACTGTTCAACGGATTCAATTTCAAAACTTTTCTTTAACATAAAACCTTCCTTTAACATTCAGATTTATTTGAACGTTTTTAATTATATGTGATGAATCCATAAAATGGAATATTTATTTTAGGAATTCTTATTTTTTTTTACAAAGGAGAGAAGGCTAAATACTCGTTGTCTAAATCAGTCCTATTTTAAAACATAGCGTTGTGGTGTTGTAATCTTAATAACGGATTTAGAGAAGAGGAAATAACCATAAAGTCAAGAGCAGATGTGGATGGATAAATCGTCTAGCTTATCAATGGACGTCTATTATGGTAGGATAATAAAGAAGTACATATAGAAGCGTTTCACGCACATGAAAAGCGAAAGTTTAGAAAGGGGCTATTTCATATGAAAGAGCGTTTACAAAAAGTCACAAATTGGTTGCAGGAAGAAAACCATCCGGCAGCATTTATTCATTCAACGGAAAATGTTTTTTACTTAACAGGATTCTTTACAGATCCTCATGAGCGTTTAATGGGGTTATTCGTATTCCAAGAAGCGGCGCCATTGTTTGTATGTCCTGCAATGGAAGTATCACAAGCTCGTGATGCTGGATGGGACGGCGATGTGGTAGGATATGAAGATCATGAAAACCCATGGGAGCTAATTGAGGCAGCTCTTCAAACACGCGAGCTTCCAGAAATCGGGACGGTTGCGGTAGAGAAAGAATTGTTATCTTATGCACGTGCGGAAGAACTATTAAAGCTATATCCAACGGCAACGCTTGTAGCAGCAGAAGAGTCATTAAATGAGCTTCGTTTAGTAAAAGAGCCAAAAGAAGTGGAAATTTTAAAGCACGCAGCGGCTCTTGCTGATTACGGTGTACAAGTGGGTGTAGAAGCACTAAAAGAAGGCGTAACAGAAATGGACGTTTTAGCGAAAATTGAGTATGAGTTAAAACGTAAAGGAATTCGCGAAATGTCATTCTCAACAATGGTGTTATTCGGTGAGAAAACAGGTCAGCCACACGGTAACCCTGGTCTTCGTACGCTTAAAAAAGGCGACTTTGTTCTCTTTGACCTTGGAGTGGTCTATGAGGGCTATTGTTCAGACATTACGCGTACAGTTGTGTTCGGTTCAGTGAATGAGCAGCAAAAAGAAATCTATAATACGGTATTAAAAGCACAGCTTGCTGCACTTGATGCAAGTAAGCCTGGAACACGTATTGGAGATTTAGATCTTATTGCGCGTGATATTATTACGGAAGCGGGATACGGTGACAAATTCCCTCATCGTCTTGGCCACGGTCTCGGAATTAGCGTTCATGAATATCCGTCTATGAGTAAAAATAATGACAACCTATTAAAAGAAGGAATGGCTTACACAATTGAGCCAGGAATTTACGATGCAGAAATTGGCGGCGTTCGTATTGAGGATGATGTCATTATTACGAAAGATGGTCATGAGACTCTAACGAAATTCCCGAAAGAACTACAGATCATTCAGTAAGTCACTGATCAATAGAAAAAGCGAGTAGATTTCTCTACTCGCTTTTTTGTCGTTATTCAACAGAAGGCTGGACTAACGCTTCACTTTTATCAGGAAAGGTCTTGTCGATATGACATTCTCCCCACGTGCAAAGCATATCAAGGATCTTTTCTAAAGACCATCCGTAATCTGTTAAGGAATATTCAACCTTTGGTGGCACCTGATTATAGATTTTTCGTGTTAAGACCCCGTCTTCTTCAAGTTCACGCAGTTGCTGTGTAAGCATTTTTTGCGTGATGCCAGGCATCAGTTTTTTTAATTCACTGGTGCGCTTTGTACCCTTTGTGAGATGACAAAGGATCACCACTTTCCACTTACCTCCGATAACTTCAAGCGTTGCTTCAACTGGAATATTGTATCGTTTCACTATATTTTACCTCCCAAATGAATAGTTCATATCGTAACTATTGCACGGGTGTTTTCATTACTTCTTTGTACTTCTACACGGTTTGTAGGTTCTATCATAGCACCATTCACTTTCCTTTGCCAAGTTCCTGAGAACGAAGCAGAAAGACATACGTTACTTCTAAGTACCTATGCTACTTGAAAGTGCGTACTTCCTCAAGGGGAAACCATCATGCATAATGAGTGACAGATGTTTATGATACATCGAGCAGTACGTTACTTTTTGGTGCCTATACTACTTAAAAGTGCGTACTTCCTTAAGGGGAAATCATCATGCATAATGAGTGACAGATGTTTATGACACATCGAACAGTACGTTACTTTTTGGTGCCTATGCTACTTAAAAGTGCGTACTTCCTTAAAGGAAAGTCATCATGCATAATGAGTGACAGATGTTTATGACATATCGAATAGTACGTTACTTTTTGGTGCCTATGCTACTTAAAAGTGCGTACTTCCTTAAGGGAAAGTCATCATGCATAATGAATGACAGATGTTCATAACACATCGAACAGTACGTTACTTTTTAGTACCTATAGCACTTTGGGGTTTCTACATTACTTTAAAGTACGTACTTCTATTTATGGTTTGTATCAAGCATACTGTTGTATGTAAGAGCCGATTTGGCTCTCAACATGATAAAAAAGAGGAGGAATTTTGTATGAGTTCGATGGCTCAGCCTGCACAATCTAGTGCAAAAAAAGGCGGAACACCGGCACTTTTAGCGTTAGCGATCAGTGCATTTGGGATTGGAACAACAGAGTTTGTGCCAGTCGGATTATTATCATCAATTGCAGATGATTTAAGTATTTCAATTACGTTAGCTGGATTATTAATTTCAGGTTATGCAATGGGTGTTGCATTCGGAGCACCGATTTTAACCGCGCTCACCAACAAAATGAGCCGTAAGTCTTTATTAATGTTATTAATGGTTATTTTTATATTAGGTAACTCTGTAGCAGCTCTTTCAACAAGCTTTAGCTTATTGCTCGTTGCGCGTATTATTACCGCATTTTCACACGGTATCTTCTTTTCAATTGGTTCAACGATTGCCGCTGATTTAGTTCCCGAAAATAAGCGTGCGAGTGCGATTTCCATGATGTTTACCGGATTAACGGTCGCAACCGTTACAGGAGTACCGCTTGGAACATTCATTGGTCAACACTTTGGATGGAGAGCAACGTTTTGGGGAGTAGCCTTACTTGGTATCGTAGCGATTATTGCGAGTGCTATTTTAGTACCGAAAAACTTAAAACAAGCACCACCTTCTAAATTTAGTGATCAATTAAAAATCTTAAAAAATGGTCCATTATTATTAGCATTTGCTATTACAGCACTAGGGTATGGTGGAACATTCGTAGCCTTTACGTATTTAAGCCCAATTTTAGAAAAAGTAACAGGCTTTGCGCCAAGCTCAGTTAGTATCCTTTTACTTGTATATGGGGTTGCTGTTGCAATCGGTAATACGGTAGGGGGTAAAATGGCTAATAAAAATCCGCTAAAAGCTCTGTTTGGAATGTTTATGATTCAAGCGATCATTTTAATTGTGTTGTCCTTTACAGCACCATTTAAAATTGTCGGAGTTGCAACGATCTTTTTAATGGGATTACTTGCATTTATGAACGTACCGGGTCTACAAGTACTGGTCGTTAATCTTGCTGAAAAATATGTTCCAAGTGCGGTTAACGTTGCATCTGCACTGAACATCGCAGCATTTAATCTAGGAATTGCCATCGGTGCCTTTGTAGGGGGATTAATCGTGGATTCAATCGGATTAATTCATACACCTTGGATTGGTGGTGTCATGGTATTTGGTGCGGTTCTGTTAACTGCTTGGAGCCGCAAGTTAGAGAAAAAAGAGCAATAATAAAGATTCACTGAACATGCCCGATACGTAAGGTGCATGTTCAGTGACTACATAATTGAGGAGTGAGTTTGTGAAACATTTACAAAGTACTGTACAACTTTCAAATAAAGTCGACATGCCATGGTTTGGACTTGGCGTTTTTCAAGTAGAAGATGGTAATGATGTCATTCAATCAGTAAAGGCGGCCATTAAAAATGGTTACCGAAGCATCGATACAGCAGCCGTATATGGAAACGAAGAAGGTGTAGGTCAAGCGATTCGTGAAGCAATGGAGGAATACGGGGTAACTCGTCAAGAGCTTTTTATTACGTCAAAAGTATGGAATGCTGATCAAGGATACGAAGAAACGTTGAAAGCGTATGAAACAAGCCTTCAAAAGCTTGGCTTAGATTATTTAGATTTATATTTAATTCATTGGCCAGTAGAAGATAAAATGGTCGATACGTGGAAAGCACTAGAAGCACTTTATAAGGAAGAAAAAGTGCGTGCGATTGGCGTATGTAACTTCCAAATTCATCATTTAGAAACGCTCATGAAAGAAGCAACGGTTGTGCCAATGGTTAACCAAGTTGAAATGCATCCAAAGCTTTCTCAAGCAGCTCTTCATGAGTTTTCAATCAAACATAACATTCAATTAGAAGCATGGGCACCGCTAATGCAAGGTGGCATTTTCGACATGAAAGAGCTTCAGGATCTTGCAACAAAATATGGAAGAACAGTAGCACAAATTGTTCTACGTTGGGATTTACAGCGCGGAATTGTTACCATTCCAAAATCCGTCAAGGAATCACGCATTATTGAAAATGCGGATGTATTCAACTTCGAGCTTTCACCAGAAGATATGAATGTGATTGATGCATTAAATGAAGATCACCGTGTTGGGCCAGACCCAGATAATTTTGATTTTTAATAATAGGAAAAAAAGCAGACTCAGTGTCGAGGTCACTGAAGAACTTCGGGTTTTTTAGATGATCAGTGCAACGTAAGATAAAAAAAGTTGGATCCATTCCGTTTTTTGGAATGGACCCAGCTTTTTTTTCATTGTTTTCTTTCATTAGCTTTCACATTCTTTTTAGGTTGACAGTGAAAATGACCATTGCCTCTTGCGTTTTCATGCCAACGAGATCGGTGGATGTGGCTATATCATCCCCGTATCTATGCTTGAATTCGCTATTCTTCCCTTGACGTCCATGAAAAGGAATCATCAGAACCACCCTTTTGAATAAATAGATTTTCTTTATTATCAAGCAAAAAACAGCCAAGTTCCTTTCAAAATAGAAACTTGGCCGTTCTACCTGATGCAGTCGCTCTAGGTTGTTTGGAACGGAAGGTGCGAGACTCCTGCGAGATTAGCGTGACAGGTGAGACCCCGCAGAGCAACGAGGAGGCTTACCGCGCGCCCCGCGGAAAGCGAAGCGACCTGGAGTGGAAATCAACCGACTCCGTTATGAACGCAATTCTTTACGGACTTTTTTAGTGGCCTCTCAGTTTCTGTTCTATTTTAATTTTATGATACAAATTTTCACCAAGTTCAATAAAAAATGAAAAAATATTTTAAAAAGGGGTTGATCTGAAATGCATTTCATACCGTATGCTTTGAATTAAGAACGACGACAAAGGAGATCAATCATGAAAAAAATTGTATTTTTCGATTTAGATGGAACGCTACTGACGCATCAAAAAACGATTTTAGAATCGACCAAACAAGCTATTCGGTTATTAAAAGAGAACGGCGTATACGTAGCGATTGCGACAGGCCGCGTGCCAACGACTTTTCAATGGATTCGAGAGGAATTAGATATTCAATCATACGTGTCGATCAACGGCCAATATGTTGTCTTTGAAGGAAAGGAAATATACGAGAATCCGGTAGACAAACAATGGCTACACGAGCTGACGCAGAAGGCAACGGAAAAGGGTCATGCGGTAGGCTATTGTAATCATGAACATGTGAAGGTCAATGAGCCTGGAAATCCAAACATTGAAAATAGCTACGCGCATTTAGATATTAATTATCCAGAGATTGACGGCACGTTGTATGAACGCGCTCCGGTTTATCAAGCTCATTTATACTGTGATCGAGCGTCTGAGAAGTGGTATGTGGATCAATACCCAGCGTACAAATTCGTTAGATGGGGTGATTATGCGATGGATGTTCTTCCAGCAGGAGGGTCAAAGGCGGTTGGTATCCAACAAATGCTGAAGCAGGTTGGCATTAAGCTAGAAAACAGCTATGCGTTCGGAGATGCATTAAATGATATTGAAATGTTGGAAACAGTTGGTACGGGGATTGCCATGGGAAATGGTGTTCCGGAAGCAAAAAAAGCAGCTGACATGGTGACGACATCCTGTGACGAAGATGGCATTTTAAACGGATTAATTGCTGCTGGGTTATTGCCTGAGAGCGTGAAAAAAGAAAAAACAGCGTAAACGAAAAAGGGAGCGGATGACCGCCCCCTTTTTTCTTATTGAGCCGTATACCCACCGTCGATTACGACCGCTTGTCCCGTCACTCCTTTTGCTTTATCACTTGCTAAAAACAGAGCGTAGTCTGCAATTTCTTCAACATCTAGTAAGCGCTTTTGAGGAACTAACGGATAAATGACGTCTTCTAGTACGCTCTCAAGCGGAACATTTCTCGTTTTTGATAAATCTTGTAGCTGGTTGCGGACAAGAGGCGTATCTACATAGCCAGGTGCAATAGCGTTAACCGTAATGCCGTGTTCAGCTCCTTCAAGCGCCGCGACTTTTGTTAGCCCAATTACGCCGTGTTTTGCACTATTATAAGCGGCTTTCCCAGAGAAACCGATCAGACCATTAATGGAAGCCATATTAATAATACGGCCAAATTTTTGCTTTTTCATTGTGGGGAATACGTGCTTAATCGCCATGAACGGGGCGACGAGCATAATTTTCGTGAGTAGCTCAAATTTTTCAGTTGGAAACTCTTCGATAGGTGAAACAAACTGCATGCCTGCATTGTTAATCAGCACATCGAGCTGTCCATAGCGTGATATCGTTTCATCAATCATGTTTGTAATATCTTGCTCGCTCGTTACGTCTGCTTTAATTCCATAAGCGTTAAAGCCTTTTGAAGAAAGCTTTTCTGCAGCTTGTTTAACACCGTCTTCGTTTAAATCTGTCAAAACAACGGTTGAGCCGTTTTCCGCAAACTTTTCCCCAATTTGATACCCAATTCCTTGAGCTGCTCCTGTAATTAATACTACTTTTCCATCAACCATCCTCTTGTCCCCCTTCAAACAAATGTATGTATAGAGTCTGGATTCATCCAGTTTATACCAAATTAAGTGGAAATCTTTTCTCCATCATATCAAAAAATAGGATGAATAGGCTAAAAATATCCACTAATGTTCTACCTCGTCAGAAGAAAAATGAAACGTTTTGATCTGAGGAGTGGATGATAAAGATAAAAGGATCCTTCATTCGACAGGCACCAGATGGTACGTAACAAACTAATAAGTACCTATAGCACTTTATAGTGTCTACTTCTCAATGAAGGAATGTTCCTTCATCATAAAGAGAAAGCTATGAGCTGATAGCGATTTTTTGAAGAAGGAGTGGAGAGTTGTGAAAAATATTTTAATCATTAATGGACATGAAGCGTATAAAAAGTCCAAAGGGACGTTAAATCAAACGATTTTTGAGGAAATGAGTGAGCTGCTGAAAAGTAAATTTGAGCTAAAACAAACGATTGTGGATGATCACTATTCCGTTGACGAAGAAATTGAAAAATGGAAGTGGGCAGACGTAATCATTATGCAAACACCCGTTTACTGGTTCAGCATTCCAGGGAAGTTCAAGCATTATATTGATGAAGTGTACATGGATAATATTTTCTTCAAAGGTTCCACGCGCTATGGACAAGGTGGTCAATTCACTGATAAACAATACATGTATTCCTTAACGTGGAATGCACCAGAAGCGATTTTTGACAATCCGAACGCATTTTATGAGGGAAAAAGCCTTGATGAAGCGATTTTCCACCTGCATAAAATGAATCAATACATTGGGATGAGCCCACTGCCAACATTTTCGATTCATGACGTAGTAAAAAATCCAAACATGGATCATTTTAAAGCTAAATTGAAACATCATCTTGAGGAAGTATTTGAAATTTAATCATCGTTGACTAAACGAAAGAAGCCCTGTTTTGCTAGCAGGGCTTCTTTTGTCGTCTTTCACAGAGTGAAAAAAAAACGATAAAAGACTCTGTTTTATTTCATAAATAGAGATTTGGTTCTAGGAAAGATTAGGACTATTGGTTGTAATTGTCGTTTTTAGTCGAAAGATGTAAAAAGTAAAGGTATAATTTATTATGAATCATTTACAGATTGTATAAAGGAGGATGTATGATGGGGGTACTTATCGCTATCTTATTTGCTGTAGCTATTATACTGTTGCTGTTATCGTTCCGTAGAACGAGACAGTCGCATTCACAGATGGAACAAAATTTAGAACAAATGACATTATCGTTTGGACGAGAGGTCAACGATCTGCAGGATCGCATTCGTGAGGTGGAGCTAGATTCAGCAATCACAGCGCATCAATCAAACGCATGGGGCCTAGATTCAGAAGACCGAATCGTTCTTCGTGAAATGCTTGATATGAACCAGCGTGGATATTCATATGAAAGTATCTCACGTAAGATCAAGAAGTTTTCACCTGAGCAAGTGGAAGATCTTTTATCGCCGTATGACAAAAAGAAGAAAGAGGAAAGGAGCTTTGTGACACAATGACTCCTAATACGTTACGCAGCTTTGCCGGTGGTCTCCTTGTAGCAGCAACGGCAATGAGTGCTGTCTATTTCTTTGGTCCGCAGTCCGAAGCTTCCAATAGTAAAAAGGAAGAAACAAAGGTTTTATCAGAGAGCGAAATGAAAGCAGAACTAGAGAGTAAAGGGTTTGTTGTCCAAACACAAACTGAATGGGATCAAAAGCTGGCAAGTACAAAAAAAGCGCCTGTGGAAACTCAAGCTCCTAAAGCAGATGAAGCGCCAAAAGAGGCGGCATATCGAACGATTGTGAACATTTCATCCGGTATGACGGCTGTTGATGTTGGTACACAGCTTCAGCGGGCGAAAATTGTTCTGAGCGGCTTCAAGTTTTATAAAGAGGTGGAGCGTCGCGGCGTAGAAAACAAACTCCGTCCTGGCACGTATGTTGTTCAAAGCGATATGACAACGGAAGAAATCATCGCCGTGATTTTTAAATAATTGTATATATAAACAAACCGCTTGGAGAGGTTCCAAGCGGTTTTATTTACATATATCGTTTTTTCCGAAGAATCAGGGCCGTCAAGCTGGATAAAATAATAGAAATAACGAAAGTAAGCCAAAATGCATGCGGCGAGTCTGACATCGGTAATTTAACATTCATACCAAAGAAACTAAAAACAATGGTAGGGAATGAAAGCATGATCGTAATGGTTGTAAGAAACTTCATCGCAATGTTTACGTTGTTGTTAATAACGGAAGCGAGCGTATTCATCATGCTGCTTAAAATCGTGCTGTACGTTTGAGCCATTTCAATGGCCTGTGTATTTTCAATAATCACGTCTTCTAATAAGTCACGGTCTTCTTCATATATTTTCACATAGTTAAAGCGCATAAGCTTATCAAGTACCGTTTTATTTGCTTTAAGCGAGGTCGTGAAATAAACCAAACTTTTTTCAATACCTAAAAACGCATACAGCTCTTTATTTTGCATCGCTTTATGAAGCTGTTTCTCCACTTTGTCTGTTTCTTTGTTAATATGTTTGAGATAACGTAAAAAGTAAGTAGAAATAATGTATAAAAGCTGAAGCGCGAAGCGGGTTTTTTTATTCGTATAAAATTGTTTCATCTTACTGTGCTTAAACACTTCTAAAATAGGCGTTTCTTTTAGCGTAACGGTAATAAAGTAGTCATCCGTAATAATGAGACCGATTGGAATGGTTTCATAAACCGTTGAACCTGCTTCATCTTGTGTGACATAAGGATAGTCAACGATAATTAAGACGTGATTATCTTCCTTTTCAATACGTGAACGTTCTTCATCATCAAGAGGGTCACGAAGGAAATCGATGGGAACATTAACCGTTTCGAGAACTTGGTTAATTTCCTCGTTGGTTGGATTCACGAGGCTGATCCAGGAGCCATTTACTATTTCATTCATTTGTTCAAGCTTGCCATCGGCATTTGTTTTGTAAATTTCTAACATTCTATTACCTCCTCGAATTAAACAGAGGAAGCTAACGACTCAGTAAAAGAGTGCTGGTGAATAACAACTTGATGTCTTGTACTGATTACATGAACTTCCTCGATACATATGACCGGATCAGGCTCCGAGCTACGACTATTCAACCAATATCACTCCTTTCCGTGTTATAAATCATTATTAATCATATATGTAAGTATATGATGTTACAAGCGTTTTTTGTGCATTGAGCGCAATGAACCAAATATCAAGAAAATTCATATTTTTAACTGGTATAGACAACTATATATTAAGTTGTTACAATGAATAAAAGAGACGATGAAAGGATTTAGAGAATGAAAACGTTATTAAAAAATATAAAAGTGTATGCCGAAACAGAAGAAATTGAAAATGGATATCTCCTTATAGAAGAAGGCAAGATTAAAGGATATGGTCCTCAGGAAGAGTGCCCCAGAGAGGAAGACGTTGATCAAACATTCTCATTTCAAGGAGATCATAGCATTATACCAGGGTTTATAGATGTTCACATTCATGGTGCGAATGGGGCAGATACGATGGATGGCACCCAGGAAGCCCTTGAGACGATGGCAGAAGCTCTTCCGAAAGAAGGAACCACAAGTTTTTTGGCCACAACCATGACGGCCTCTAGTCAGGCGATTGAAAAAGCGTTAAAAAATGTTTCTGCGTACAAAAATGGTTCTCAACGAGGAAAGGCTGAGGTTGTGGGCATTCATCTTGAAGGTCCGTTTATTTCACCAAAGCAAATCGGGGCACAGCATCCTGATCATGTGCAAAAACCTAGCGTATCACGATTTAAAAGATGGCAAGCTTTAGCAGAAGGGCATATTAAGCTTGTGACGTTAGCTCCTGAAGAAGAAGGCGGAATAGAGCTTGTAGAGTACCTTCATTCCAAAGGGGTGATGGCATCCATTGGGCATTCACATGCAACATATGAGCAGGCGGTAGAGAGCTTCGGAGCGGGTGTGAAGCATGCGACGCATTTGTTTAATCAGATGAGGGCTTTTCATCATAGAGAGCCAGGGGTAGTAGGAGCTGTTTTGCTTCATGATGACGTTAAGGCCGAGCTGATTGTGGATGGCATTCATTCTCATCAAAAAAGCGTGCAGTTTGCTTTTCAAAACAAGGGCTCAGAAGGTCTACTCCTTATTACTGATGCGATGCGTGCAAAGTGCTTGCATGACGGAGTGTACGATCTAGGTGGACAGGATGTTATGGTTCAAAATCATAAAGCGACTTTAGCAGACGGTACGCTGGCAGGAAGTATTATTCGACTGAGAGACGCGGCGAAAAACATGATGACGTACACGCATTGCTCGGTAAAAGACATTGTTCAAATGGCAAGTATCAATCCTGCCAAGCAGATCGGGGTATATGATCAAAAAGGAAGTATTCGAGAAGGAAAAGATGCGGATTTAGTTATTATAGACGGAGAGTTTAACATTGTCATGACGATGTGTCGGGGTGATGTTGCGTATTCGAACAATTAACAAGATGTTACTGGAGGGGATCAGATGAAAGTCATAGCAGTTCGTGATTACAAGGAAATGAGTCAAGAGGCAGCAAAAACAATCATTAGCTTAGTAAAGGAAAAGCCTAATGCTGTTTTAGGATTAGCAACAGGTGGCACGGTTATTGGGGTATATGATGAGTTGATTTCAGATTACGCAAGAAACCAAACGGACTACAGGCACGCTCATTCTGTCAATTTAGATGAATATGTTGGCTTATCCTCTGATCACCCGCAAAGCTACCACTCATACATGAATGAGCACTTGTTTCAGCACATTAATTTGCCGCCTGAACATTGCCATGTTCCACAAGGAGATGCCGAAGACCCCGCGCAAGAAGCGAAGCAGTATGATCAGTTAATTGCTGAGTTAGACGGAGTAGACCTTCAATTGCTCGGAATTGGTCGCAACGGTCACATTGGGTTTAATGAGCCTGGAACGTCATTTGACTCGCATACACATCTTGTGGAGCTAACTACATCAACGAGAGAAGCGAATGCACGTTATTTTACGAGTATGAATGAGGTTCCTACACATGCCATTACGATGGGAATTGCATCGATTCTAAAAAGTAAACGAATCGTTTTACTTGTGTCAGGCGAAGCAAAAGCAGCTATTTTAGCCGAGGTTCTACAGTCTGACGTGACGACGTCTATTCCGGCAACAGTTCTAAAAATGCATCCGGACGTGACGGTTATTGCCGATCAAGATGCGCTACAAGTAGTACGACAAAAAGGATTGATGACATATGTTCACGATTAAAAAAGATTCACCTGTACCAATTTATTATCAAATTGAAGAGGGGATTAAAGAAAGTATTCAACAGGGAAGCCTAAAGCCAGGTCACCTTATGCCTTCAGAGCGAGAGTTTTCTGAACGGTTTGAAGTAAGCCGCATGACGGTCAGGCAAGCCATTACGAATCTCGTTAACGGCGGATATTTAGTCAGACAGAGGGGGAAGGGGACCTTTGTAGCGAGCCCTAAATTTGATCGTTCTTTGCAGGGGTTGACGAGCTTCTCAGAGGATATGCGAGCAAGAGGCATGACGCCTAGCTCTCAACTTGTTAGCTTTTCAACGATGAAAGCCTCACAGAAAGTAGCGGATCGTCTGATGATTGATGTGGATGAGGAGGTATATGAGATTAAGCGCGTCCGCTTAGCAGATGGTATACCGATGGCCTATGAGGTGTTATATATGGCCAAAAGCCTTGCGCCAAAGCTTGAGAAAGACAAGCTGTTAAGCTCTTTATATGACTATGCGCAGCAAGATTTACAGCTTCATATTGCAAAAGGTAAGCAGGTCATTGAGGCCACTAATGCGACGAAAGAAGAAGCAGACTTGTTAGAAATTAATGAGGGTGATTCGCTTTTATTAATTGAGCGACAGGCCATTTTGAGTAACGATCGACCTTTCGAATTTGCTCGATCTCTCTACCGAGCAGATCGCTATAAATTTAGTATTGAAATTAACAGATAGGTACAAAACCCCATCTGAGCAGGGGACCGAAAATGGTAGGATCGGTACTTAATAAAAACTGAATAATTTGATAACTTTAAAATGAGCCAGATAATGGCAAAAAGAGCGTATGGACAAGCAATTGCTCTTTGACAAGCTTTCTTAAAACTTACATAAGGGGTTGGGAGAATGAAAGCAAAAAAAATGGTAGCAGCGGGTCTTCTGGCAAGCTTGGTACTATCAAGTGTGTCAGTCGGAAATCATGCAACAGCTAAGACGTCGGCTAAAAAGAAGCCTACAGAATCAGTGGAGCAACAGGCAGAAGCAGTAGTCGACAACATGTCCCTCGAAGAAAAAGTCGGGCAAATGCTTATGCCGGATTTTCGTAATTGGCAAAAGAAAGGCGATACGAAAATGAGCGGCTTCACCGTTATGAACGATGAAGTAGGAGGCATTATTAAAAAATATCATTTAGGCGGCGTCATTTTATTCGCTGAAAACGTCGTGGACACCGAGCAAACGGTCAGACTGACAGATGGACTCCAAAAAGCGAGTCCTGACATTCCGCTCTTGATTACCATTGACCAAGAGGGAGGAATCGTCACAAGGCTACAATCAGGGACAAACCTTCCAGGAAACATGGCATTAGGGGCGACGAGAAGCGAAAAAAATGCGTACACAACGGGGTCTATTATTGGAAAAGAGCTAAAATCACTGGGAGTTAACGTGAACTTCTCGCCTTCTGTTGATGTGAACAATAATCCAGCAAATCCTGTCATTGGCGTTCGCTCGTTCAGCTCCAATCCAGAACTTGTCGCAAAGCTAGGTATTCAAACGATTAAAGGGCTTCAAAATGAAGGAATGATTTCTAGCGTGAAGCATTTCCCAGGACATGGAGATACGGCAACAGATAGTCATTTTGGTCTTCCTGTTGTGGATCACGATTTAGATTATCTTCGTAAAAACGAATTATATCCGTTCAAAAAGGCAATTGATTCAGGTGTTGACATGGTCATGACAGCACACGTTCAGTTCCCTGCTGTTGATGATACAAAGGTAACTAGCAAAAAAGATGGGCAGCCCATTATGCTACCAGCGACACTCTCTAGAAAAGTACTAACAGGTTTGCTGCGTGATGACCTTGGATTCAAAGGTGTGGTTGTAACTGATGCGCTTAACATGAAGGCGATTGCAGATAATTTCGGACAAGAGCAAGCGGTTATTCGAGCAATTAATGCGGGAGTAGACATCGCTCTTATGCCAGCGCAGGTCAATTCTCTAGAAATGGAAAAGAATTTAGACACGGTCTACAATGCGGTCATTGATGCGGTTCATACAGGAGAAATTCCAATGAGCGAAATTGACGATTCAGCAGAGCGAATTATTGAATTGAAGCTGAAAAAGGGAATTTACCAACCGGATCAACAAGCAACAGAGAAATCTCTAGATGAAAAAGTAAAAAACGCTTTGAGTGTAGTTGGAAATAAAAAGCATTTAAAAGCTGAAAAGAAAATGGCGGAAGAAGCCGTCACGGTGCTGAAAAACGATGATAAGCAGCTTCCTTTTAAAGTGAAAAAAGATCAAAATGTCGTGATTCTTGCTCCGTTTTCAGATCAAGTAGAAGCGATGAAATTAAAAATTAACGAGCTCGTGAAAAGTCATCGAATAAAGAAAGTGAATGTAACGGGAATAACGTTTGAGAACAAGGTCTTAACGGACGAGATGAAAAAAGCAATTGACGAAGCAGATTATGTTATTACCGGATCATACGTCGTTAAAAATGATCCTGCTGTAAATGACGGTGTTATTGTTGATAACGTAGACAGCTCGAAATGGGCAACATCGACTCCTCGTGCGATCATGAAGTACGCACAAGGAAAGGATAAAAAGTTTGTGCTGATGAGCTTACGTAATCCGTATGATGCGGCTAATTTCGAAGAAGCAAAATCAATTTTAGCCGTGTATGGATTTAAGGGGTATTCAAACGGTCGTTACAGACAGCCAAATATTCCAGCGGGTATTGAAGTCATTTTCGGAACAGCGAAGGCAAAAGGAAAGCTTCCTGTTGATATTCCATCCGTTACGCAACCAGGAAAAATTCTATATCCATTCGGGTATGGACTGAAAATAAAGTAAAATGAAAGACGTGGATGCGGGGCATCCACGTCTTTTTATTATTTGTACAGTAGGTATTGCTTCCGTGCTTTTTCAAACTGCTTTGTCTCTGTTTCCCATTTGTTCATGATGGATTTAACAGAAGCACCGTTTTCAATGTCTTGTCGAACCCAGCTGTTTCCGATGAGCTTATCAAAAAACAAGTTGGAGTTAAATTGAAAATCGTTCGGATACGTATCGTGGATTGTTTTCACGACGGTCAATCCAGTTTCAACCGCTCTAAATTCCTTGCGATCTGTCACATATATCTGCACACCATGTGTAAGCACACCGCTATGCTTTGAGAATGTGGGAATGAAGGAGGTAGCTCGGAACGTGACACCAGGCAAGTACAGCGCGTTTAATTTTGCAGCGAGCTTTGTGCTATTGATATACGGGGCACCAATGGTCTCAAACGGTCTTGTCGTTCCACGTCCCTCCGATACGTTCGTTCCTTCAATTAAACCGAGGCCAGGATACACATAGGCAGTATCTAACGTTGGCATGTTAGGTGAAGGTGGCACGAAAAAAAGCTTCGTATCATCGTAATTCATGCTGCGCTTCCAACCTTTCATTTTCATCACGGTTAAATCAGCGTTAATATCAAATTCTTTGTTGAAAAATGCAGCAAGCTCACCCATTGTCATGCCATGACGTAGTGGAATCGGATACAGTCCAACGAAGGAAGAATAAGCAGGATCTAGGACAGGGCCTTCTACAACATCACCTCCAAGTGGATTTGGACGATCTAATACGATGACGGGAATATGCTGCGCTTTTGCTCCTTGTAGAACATAAGCTAAAGTGGAAATATACGTATAAAAACGCGTTCCAACATCTTGGATATCAAATAATAATACGTCTACGTTTTGAAGCATTTCAGCAGTTGGTATTTTAGTTGCACCATATAAGCTGTAGACAGGAAGACCTGTTTCACTGTCGATGTAGGAAGAAATGTTCGCACCAGCCTGTGCATCACCGCGAACACCGTGCTCAGGACCGTAAAGAGCGGTCAAATTGACGTCAGGATCCTTCGCAAGAAGATCGACAATGCTTGATAGCTGATGATCGACGCCGGTAGGATTTGTTACAAGGCCTACTCGTTTTCCTTTTAATAAGTCTTTATGCTGATCAAGCAAGACTTCTACACCTAGCTTAACCTTAGGTGGCTTTCCATGATCTTTTCGTTCAGAAGCTGTTGTGAAGTGGAGCGTAGAGAAGACAAAGAGAATTGCGATGAAACCTACCAACCATTTTTTCATGAGGGTTCCTCCTTTATTTATCTAATTTAACAGGCTCATACCTGTAAAATCCGTGGGTAAGCACATAATGGTAGCTTGTCCCAAAAAATGATGAAGGAGACTGAACGTGTTGATAACGCTTTCTATCTTTATTATAGAAAGAATTAAAAGGATAATATATCCAACATAAGAAGCCTTTTCAATAAAATCAGGCTAGGTATCTCCTCCTAGAAACACGTGAACTAGGAGAGGGAAGAGAGAAAGAATGCATTTGGCAGGCGATTTCACCATAGTAGATAAGGGCTGTAACAATTTGTAATGAGTTCGTCATTTGAACAATTGGGCAACTTCTACTAAGATTAAAGAAAACGAAGTTCTTCCTCTGCGGACAAGTATGGATGGTTCTGCAGCGAATAGTATAGAAGAAGTGAGAGAGAAAGAGGATGAGATGGATGGCAAATGAGCAAGAACGAATTATACAAAAAGCAACGGAGGTGTTTGGAGTAGAGCCGACGTTGGAATCATTTTCAGATGAAGGTGACCGCTATAATATTCAAGTTGCTTCGGTAGAAAATCAGCTTCGGGAAGATACGACGTCTTTCGTAACCATTGGAGGCTACGAGGCACCGACGGGATACACTGTTGGAGGAGTTCCGCTTCGAATTGAGCTTGTGGGCGCCTGTCAAACGACCTACGATATTTTTGCTGATATTTTGGCTCATTGCGTGTATCATAAAATGAAATCACACGTGTCCTGCTTCCCGGGAGCCCTTTATAAAGACATGATTACACCAATCGATCCTGATCTACATATGCAGCACGTATTATTGATCCCGCCTGTTTTATGGGAGGATTTTTCAACCATTGATGCGGATGACAAAAAAATTACGTGGCTTCAAGTTATTCCAATTTCAGAAAAAGAGCGAATCCACGCCCTCCAACACGGAGTAGATTCCCTGCTTCGTCATTTTGAAGAAGCACAGGTCAATATCTTTAATTTGGAACGAAAATCAGTGATGTAAACGAAAAAGCCTTATTTTCAGCTCTGTGCGAAAATAAGGCTTTTTTTGTGCTTAAAAAGGGGAAGAGGATAAAATTGGATGAGGAAAATCGCTTCGTTTAGGCTTGTTATGTTGACATTGTTAAAAATACATCTTAAATTAGTAGGTATGAAAATCTTAAACTTGAGCGTCACGAAGAGGTGTAAGAAATGAACAATTATCGATCGCCTGATGGTTTACCGACCGATTTGTGCATTTTTACGTTGGCTCCAAAGCCGGTGGCCTCGAAGCGAAAATCGTTGCCACAGTTGGAGCTTCAAGTACTACTCATTCAGCGAAGCGAGGCAAGTAAGCTGTATCCGAATCAGTGGTCGTTCCCAGGAGGTTTTTCCAAAGAGAATGAAACGCTATTTGAGTCAGCGCTTCGGCAGCTAAAAGAAGAAACGAGCATTGGAGACGATGTTCACTTGAAGCAGCTTGGGGCCTATTATACGCCGAGCGAAAAAAATGGATGGATACCAACCATTGCTTATTATGCTTTAGTACCGTATGTGAACTTTCGCACAATGGAGACGTCCACACAGGCTATAAAAGCGAAGCTTGTACCTGTAGAAGAGGCGATGCACCTTTCTTTAGCCTTTGATCATAATGATATTTTAAGAGATGCCGTAAAGCGCATTCGTTTTAACATGCTTACGACGATTTTGGCGAAAGAGTTTTTGGCAGATGAGTTTACGATCGCTGAGCTAATCAACGTTGTTCAAACGGTCGTTCCAGGTCTTGATATTGACAAGGCAAACTTTTTAAAAGGTATTACGTCTACGAAAAAACGTCAGGGTGTATTAGAGCCGATTTGCGATGCAATCGGTCAGCCAAAGAAATCAAATCAGTATTCACAGGCTCCGGCACAGCTGTATCGATTTACAGGCTATGAGCCTTTTTCATCAATTTATAATGCGACATAGAAAAACGGCCTTTTCAGATAGGAAGGGCTAGGGGGAATTTAAGATGTATTCAATCGACGATAGTAAAGCGCTGCATACAGATCTGTACCAAATTAACATGGTGGAAACGTATTGGGCAGATGGTATTCACGAGAAAAAATCAGTGTTTGATTTGTATTTTAGAAAACTTCCGTTCCAAAACGGCTATGCGGTGTTTGCTGGACTTGAAAAAATTGTCCGCTATCTAGAACAATTTCAGTTTACGAAAAACGATATTGAGTATTTGCGAAATCTTGGCTATCAGGACGACTTTTTAGCTTATTTGGAGACGATTCGTTTTACTGGTACGGTTCACGCTATGCGCGAGGGGGAAATCGCCTTTGAAAACGAGCCCATTATTCGTATTGAAGCAACATTAGCAGAAGCTCAATTAATTGAGACAGGTCTATTAAACATTGTGAACTACCAAACGCTTATTGCAACGAAGGCCTCTCGTATTCGACATCTGTCAAACGATGATGAGCTACTAGAATTCGGAACAAGACGTGCACATGAATTTGATGCAGCGCTTTGGGGAGCACGTGCAGCGTATATTGGTGGGTTTAACGCGACAAGTAACGTCCGAGCAGGGAAGCTTTTTGATATTCCCGTTGCAGGTACGCATGCTCATGCCATGATTCAAGCCTATCAAGACGAATATACGGCGTTTAAAGCATACGCAAAGCGCCATCGAGACTGCGTATTTTTAGTAGATACGTATGATACGCTACGCTCTGGTATTCCAAATGCGATTCGCGTGGCGAAGGAACTAGGTGACGACATCCGTTTCATTGGTATTCGCTTAGACAGCGGTGATCTAGCGTACCTCTCAAAGCAAGCCCGCGCTATGCTGGATGAAGCAGGATTTCACGAGGCAAAAATTGTGGTATCAAATGATTTGGATGAAGAAACCATTTTAAATCTCAAATCTCAGGGAGCGAAAATTGATGTGTGGGGAGTTGGCACGAAGTTAATTACTGCTTACGACAATCCCGCCCTTGGAGCTGTGTATAAACTAGTAGCGATTGAAGGACAAGAAGGGACGCTTGAAGACACAATTAAAATTTCCGCCAATCCGGAGAAGGTCACAACACCAGGATTGAAGAAAGTATATCGCATCATTAATATGGCGAATCAAAAATCTGAGGGAGACTACATTGCGTTGGATCATGAGCATCCAGAAAAGGAAACAAAGCTGAAAATGTTTCATCCTACGCATACGTTTGTGAGTAAATTCGTGACGAATTTTTACGCAAAGGATTTGCATGTAAAAGTATTCGATAACGGCGTACTTACATATGAGTTGCCTTCTACACAGGATATTCAAGAATATGCAAAAGCAAGTTTGAATGATTTATGGGATGAATATAAGCGAACGTTAAATGCAGAGAGCTATCCTGTCGATTTAAGTGAGGCGTGCTGGAATCATAAAATGAGTAAAATTAGCGAGGAACAAGAGAAAGTCGCAGCGATGCAAGTAAGTTTATAGGAAACAAAGAGGTAATGGAACACGGCTACCATTACCTTTTTTCAGTATCGTACAGATGACAAAGTGGAACAGAACACGAGCTGAAAAGTCGTTATTTGCCGTTTATGTGATACGTTTGTTGAGGAAAAAGTGATATGATAATAATGACGAACGAATACATATAGTTTTAAAAAAAGGGTTTTTTTTCAGAAAATAGAATCTATACTGGAAAATGAAGCGATTACATATGGAAATAAGTGAAAGGAAGCATGTAAAATAAGGAATATATTCCTACTGATTTTTAATAAATGTGTCATTTATAGCATTTTTTACTAAGCGCAGTGATAGTATAATTAAGTCTGTTATAAAATGGGAACGTGGTGGTGATATGGATTGTTTCGTACAACAGAGAAGGAAAAATTAAGACAGCAGGCGGATGCACTTGAACGTTTTGTAGGAAAGATTAATGAGGCGATAAATTCTATACAGGGAATTGACCGACAGCATCAATCTCAGGTTGAAAAACTTGGAAACGATTGGGAAAGTCAGTCTCGTGACAAATTTGAGCAAGTCAGCCAAGAAGCAATCCATCATAAATATAAAGGCATTGGATTAGGAAATGAGCTTATTTATGCAATTTATGAAGAGGCACGGTTACTTCGTGAAAAAGCGGGAGAAATTGAACGACGGGAGATAGGAAATGGACAAAATAAATATTAATCCAGATCTGCTTGGGGAACTGGCGCTTAAAATACAAGGACGTGAAAGACAAGCTCAGCACGTACTAGATATTCTTGAATGGAACTATGAGCTTTTACGCGCCATGTATCCTGAAGTAGAAGGTACACGTTCAGGTGAAATATATCAATCATTTAAAAAAGAACTCCTGCAATATTTGGCTAAATTTCAGTCTTCTTTCTCGATTGTAAAAACAACTGAACGTGAATTTCGGGAACTGGATCAATAATTGTTTGTTAAAGAAGTCCACCCAAAGGCGCTGCAACGCCAAAAGGAAGGGCTTTTTTTGAAAAAAGATTTATTACTAAATGGAACCCGACCATAAGACGAACAATCTCCTGAAAAGGTTACACTTTTTTGTGAAAAAAATATCCAACGAATGTCCTTTCATGCAACTAAAAAAGCAGCGAACACGGTTCGCTGCTTTTTTAGTATTACATCTTGCTTTTAATTTCTTTGTTTAAGCGTTCCTCAGCGTTCGTGCTGAAGAGAACATTCATGAGGAAGTATAAGCGATTTGCTTGTTGATTCGCTTCTTGAACGGCCTTTTTAAAGCCTGCAGCGTTCTTTGTTGGGTCATTCGCTAAAATGGTTCTCCAATGTTCCTGGTTTGCCTGATACCATTCAATAATGATTTGGTCCTTGGCATTTTGCGGAGAGGGAAGAACATTCTTCGGATCAACCGCTGCTTTTAAAAAGTTGTAGGATTGTTGGAATTTCTCCGACGTATAGTTTTCGGATGAAATGGCCTCATTGAATTTTCTAAACACGGTATCCATTACAGCAATTTGCTTCGCTCCTGCTTTTTGGGTATTAGAAGACTCTTTCCAGGTCAGGTAAGTTTGGTTCGGATCAACGGTTGTTGTAACAAATTCGTAAAGAGCATCGTCATCTTCTTCTGTGTAAGCATCCATTTTCTCACCGGTTGCGATATTCACAACCGAGTCACCGAAATTCAACACTTTTTCTTCTCCATTAGGCGCCGTGACGCGGCGAATAGGCTGATCCTTAAATTCAACGATTTTATATTGATTACGATGGGCATCGATCTCCTCATTCGTCGTCGGAACCGCGGCAGTTGCTTCATCAGCGGTTATTGGTTTCTTTTCCGAACGGTCCTTTATTGAGATCGAACCTGTTTTTTTAATGCCTAGCTTCTTCGTCCACTTATCCAATTCTGAAACGTTTAAATACTGAAGGAGATCCAATAAATCTTCTGGCTTTAAAATATCGTCTTTTCGTTTAGCAGGATCGAGCGAAAATTTCGGTTTTTTATTGAAGTTTTTATTTTTCGTCACCATATTTAACGATACGGTTCCTTTTTCGCCATCTGAAGATGCGTAATAAGAAACCTTCGTATTCTTTTTCGCTGGGAATCCATCCTCGTTGTACGTGACTGCATAGGTAAAATGAATATTTGTTTTCGGGTCAACGTTTCGATTATCCTTTGGAGGAACAAGGACAGCGTTAAACGTATGACCGACAATATCGCCGTCTTTTTTATTTGCGGTGATCGTGAAGGTTTTTAGATCTACATCCTCTTTTAAGAGCTTGTTTAGTTTTTCTTTCACTTGCTGCTTATTAAAAGAATCGTTGCTTTTTTCTGAAACATCGTCAATTACCTTCAGCGCAAGGTTCTGCAGTTCCTTTTCAGATAATGAAACGGTAATATCCCCGTTGTCTTGTTCCTTAAACGCAGGCGCCTTTTTCTTCACAATCATTTTTCCTACTTCTTTTCCAACATATTTCTTAAAGCTCTCGCTTTGTAAATAGGTAATAATTGCAGGGTCAATCCCGTCAACGGAGGGCTTTTTGATATCGACCTCAATAAGCTTGCTCGCAAACTTTCTCGGAACATCCATAATTGAGCCGAAGTTTCTGCCAATATCGTCAGTCGAAATATACAGCTTGCGTTTTTTTTGATCCATTAAAACAGGAAGAGATGTCTCAAATGAAAGGGGCCCTAATTTGGAACCAAGGGTAAGGTCTGTTTGTGATTTTTTTGCCTTTTGATCAATTAACGAATGGGTGGAAACTTTTGCGTTGTTCAGTATGTCGATACCCTCTATCTCCGTTTTATTTGATTTATCTGGAACGATATTAAGTTTGACGGTTGAGTTTGATTCATATTGATCGGGTGACTCCACGTCTAAAAAGGAGGTGACAAACTGCTCCTTGGGAGAGCCTCCGCAAGCGCTTAGCGCAAGTACACTGCCGCCTAAAATTATTCCTAATGCTAGTTTCTTAAACGGTTTCTTCATATCATCACTCTTTCTCTGTTCATTTAAAAAGCCTCAATCTCTTAAAGAGCATTGAGGCTTTTGGTTAAGCGAGCTTATTGCATTTGGCCCATCATTGCTTCGATTTGTTCAGGTGTAATCGTTTCTTCTTTAGAAGGATCGATTGTGAACGTTTGTTTTTTACCGAAGTTGCTGTTTTTCGTTTTGCTTGTTACTTCAAACTTCATATTGCCTTTAGGGTCTAAGAAGTCACCTTTTAACGTTACGTTTTGCGTTGTTGGGTAACCGTCTTTATTGTACGCAATATCAAACTTCACGTTGATCTTTGCAAGTTCTTTCGACTTGTCTTCTGGATCTAGAACCGTTGCTTTTACATTAATAACGTGAGATTTTAGATCATCTCCATCTACCTTTGCAGTTACCGTTGATTTTTCTAGTTTAATTGATTCAAACGCTTTGTTAAGTTGCTTATCTAAATCTTCTTGAGAAAGTCCTTGTTTGCTAAGGTCTTCACCAGATTTTTTCTCAACTAGTTTCACAACGTTTTTTACGTATTGAATTAAATCTTTTTTCGTCACCGTTACCGTGATGTTTCCGTCACTGTCTTTAGTAAACTCGGATTCTTTTTTGTTCTTTAGAACGTTATCAAACTCTTTTACAGCATCTTTTTGGAACTCAGGGCTTTGAATGTACGCAGAAAGCTCTGTTGGTAATCCATCGATGGACTGGGCAGCTTGCTGATCGTCTAAATCTACTTCTAATAGTTTGCCAGCAAGCTCAGGTGGGATCGGAATGAACTGACTTAAGTTTTTAACAAGGCTGTCTGTACCTACGTACAATTTGTTTTGTTTTTCATCTAATAACATTGGAATGTCACCTTCAAGACTTGCACCACCCATGTTTACTTTCAGATGAAGATTTGTTTCAGATTTTTTCTGCGTATCATCCACGACGCTTGTTGCAGAAATTTTTGAGTTGTTTACAACATCAGCCATTTGTTGCAGCTGCGGATCTGTCATGTCTCCGTCAACTTTCATCGCTAAACTCATATCGGTTTTATATTGATGAGGCGTTTTTACTTGGGAAAATGATTGTGTGAAAGACTCTTTCGGGGAAGTATCGCTTCCGCATGCTGCCAAAGATAATGTTAGTGCTCCTGCCACGACGCTAGTGGCGATTTTTTTCGTTAATTTCAATAAAATCCACTCCTCTTCCTGTGTTCAACTTGTTGTTAACATACAAAGTTGTTAAAAACTGACTTTCCCAATATAGCATATTTGTAAACATTTTCAAGGTAAAGATAAGAAATTAAGGCGTTAGACTAAATAAATAAATATTTCTTCCTAAAAATAAACGGGACTGTTTGTTTTCTTATGGGACTTTTTTCTCGTAAATGGAAAAACTGGGACTTATTCAGCTAAACGTTTTTCCATATTTTTTGAGAAAACAAGGTTCGTTGCAATAATGAGACGATTCGTCTGATCATGAGCCTTCTGATAAATCGCTGTCATATTTTTGGCATCACGATTTTGTTCGTAAGCGTTAATAAGGTCTTTCCAATAGGGCCTTGTGTTGTTAAACACTGTCAGCAACGATTCGTCTGTTGCTGTTTGAGGGGCGGGAGGAATCCACTCGCTGCTAGACGCTTTTTCTAAGTAAGCAAGTGCTCCCTTAAATTCATTGTTTTGAGCGGAGCCTGGCTTTAAAACGTCCATAACATGAACCATGTAATAGAGGTGCTTGGCCATAGCCTGCTCTAAATTCGACGATTCTGCCCAAGGCTTATAATCATCTGCAGCAATATCCTTGGTAATAAATTGCTCATAGCGCTTATCTAAGTCACTTGAAGTAGGCGTTAGTGGTTTTTCAGTCTGAATATTGACGATGTTATCCCCATAATTCACTTTCTGTTCTTTCCCGTCTTTTTTAATCGTACGCACGGGGTGAGTAGAAATGCGAACAATACCATATTGATCAGTGAATTTTTGAAGATTTTTCGGTTGTGATGCTGTCGTGTAATGCTTGGTCATTTCCTCGTTTGAAGAAGCTTTCTCTGAAGGGGATGAGCATGCAGTCATAGTTAGTAACGAGCCGACAAATAAAATGCGAGCAGTCTTAGCGAAAAAAATGGTCAATCTCCCCCTTCTATCATAAATAACGTCTTTTACGTAATCTATTATACTTGAAAAGTGCTGTGTAGAGTAGCTGTAAGACGAAAGAAAGGGGACGGGCAAACGCGGGTGTACCAATGTCATTCTCTAGTCACATGTACAAAGACAAGAAAACACGATATAATAAAACAAACCTTATAAAGAAAGTATGTGATGTTTTTGTTTGAAAGAAGGAGAGGGGTATCCCTTGTGATCCCTGGTTTGTTCTTTTTCTTAACGCTTGTCCTCTTTGGAATTATTCAGGCGAATGTACATATTGAATCAGGTGTAATAAAAAAAATCTGGGTAATTGTAATGACCCTATTGCCGATTGTTGGCTTCATTACAGCGATTAAAGGAGAAAGACGCTCCTTTAAGCCATGGCTAATTATTGGAAACTTAGTGCTCATTTTAGTTGTTTCCGTTATGGGCGTTATGGCCATTATTTCATAACTGGTGTAAAAGGACCTTAAAGCACTTGCTTAAGGTCTTTTTTATATGCAACGTTTAGCCTTACTGTGCTTTCGCATTTTCCTCCGGAACTAAAATATTAATCTCCAATTCGGACAAAGCCACTAGAAACTTCTCCCTATCCTGACGCTTCATCATATTTAGGGCGACATTAAATATAGGAAAACCTGTGCGATGGTTGATGTTTGCGATCCGCTTCGTCGTTTTTGGAGCGATACGATAGTATTTTTCTTCGTCTACTAAAATGATGCCGAACATTGGAACGTTGGAAACTTCGTATGGAAGAAGCCCTTCTACATCGCTCATTTTAAAAGTGAATGGTTCCGATGGAGAAGTGAATATGGTCAGCTCTTTCTCAGTCATAATTAAAAAAGGCTGGGTGGAGAGAATAATTTTCCCCCATTTTGCTAGTACCCACAGAAGTAAAAGGAACATGACTACCCCTAAAATAAGGTATCCTGTTATACCATCTGAGTACGTGAGTTCATCAACAATCATGAATCCAAACAGCGCTTCTGCCGCTAAGACAATGACTCCTAGTAGAACGACTTTCCACTTAGATCGGTAAAAAATGAATTCCTTCATTTATACATCTCCTTTCATTTTACGTGACATCACGCCGCTTATGATTTTCCCCCATCTCCCGTCTTAAAACATAATAAAAGGAATTTTTAGTAATTTTTGTTATTTGTGATGTTATTCAAGCGGAATGGATATGATGCATAAAAGTGCGAAAAAGTTTGTCCAAAGAGATGGATCATGTTAAGAATTGTTAAGATTTTTCCTCATCTTTTATTAAGAACTGCTATGTAAACTGATAGCAATTAAGTAGAAGAATGAAAAGAGGAGAACATATTGATGAAAGCTCTTCAGTTTGTCAGAGAATATATAAAGCATCCGCGCATTGTAGGGGCGATTATGCCGAGCTCGGGAGCGTTAGCGAAACAGATGATACGAACTATTCCTTTTCACGATGTACAGTGTATTATAGAATATGGACCAGGAACAGGTGTATTCACAGAGGAGATTATGCGCCGAAAGGAAAGTCGGACAATTTTTCTCGTGATTGAAACGAATCCCCAATTTTATGCCATATTAAAAGAAAAGTATCAAAACATAAAAAATGTCCATATTATCCACGGGTCGGCTGAGCACGTGAATGAGTATGTTGAAAAATATGAGATAGAAGCAGTCGACTATATTGTTTCTGGTTTACCGTTTACGAGTCTGCCAGTCAGCGTATCCGAAAAAATTTTAACAGCTACGGTTGCTGTGCTTGGGAACGAAGGGAAGTTTATTACCTTTCAATATTCCAAGGTAAAGCAACAATATTTTAAGGCGTATTTCCACACTCTATCATATAAAAGGGTTTGGCTAAACATACCGCCTGCATACGTCTTTACGTGTCATAACGGTTTGAAATCAATGAGAAAGAGTGAAGAAAAATGTCAGAAAAACATATTTTAGTGGTTGATGATGAAGAAGATATTAGACGACTTGTATCCGTCTATTTAAAAAATGAAGGTTATGAAGTTATTGAAGCCTCACATGCACTTCAAGCAATCGAACTAGTAGAGAATCACCCGATCGATTTAATTGTATTAGACGTGATGATGCCCGGGATGGATGGGATCGAGGCATGTTTGAAAATTCGAGAAAAGCATCAAATGCCAATTATTTTTTTGTCAGCTAAGTCACAGGATATGGACAAAATTCAAGGTCTTGCGAGTGGAGCAGAGGATTACGTCACAAAGCCATTTAATCCGCTAGAGCTGATTGCGCGGATCAAATCACAGCTCCGTCGCTATTATATGCAGCCAGACACTCGGGTATCGTCTCATGTTCTTGAAAAAGGAGAGCTAAAGGTTAATCCAAAAACAAATGAGGTGTTTGTAGGAAGTCGTGAAGTCCGCCTCACACCAAAAGAGTTTCAAGTGTTGACGCTCCTTTTGCGTCATCCCGGACAAGTATTCAGCATTGAGCGTATTTATGAAGCGGTATGGGAAGAGCCTTTTTACAAAGCTGATAACACGGTAATGGTTCACATAACAAAAATTCGTAATAAAATTGAAGAAAACCCTAAAAAACCAATCTACATCCAGACGGTATGGGGGACAGGGTATAAGGCATGAGTGATTTTAACGTGAAAAAGAGGGTAAGAGGACCGTTTGTGAAGCTGAACATTAGACTGATCTTAATATTTATTCTGTGTTTTGTAGTGGCGTCCGTTACCTTTTTCGTGATTATTAGCTACTTTCAAGATATTTGGTCCTTTCAGGAAGAACAAAAGAAAGGCGAGAAAGTTGAATATGTATTACATCAAACAAGACAGGTAGCGGAGAAAACGAATCTTGATTTAAGTGATCGTAACGCCATTATGGAAATGCTGTCAGACATTAAACAACAACATCCAACGCTTAGTCTTTTAGTAGCAGACGGGAACGGAGATGTTAAATTCCAAACGGAGAGTCCAAGAATTCGTGAAAAAAATATTAAGAAACTTATTCAAGAAAAAATGAATTTTAATGGGCAAACTCAGCGGACGGGGGATCACCAATATTCTTATTTCATCTCCCCGGTCACTTTTAACGGTGAGATGGGATATCTAGTTATCGATAGCCCACCGTCAAAATGGGAAATGAATCCTATTAAGTACAATCGCCAAGTGTACACGGCTCTTGGAATTAGTGTCATCGCATTTTTAGTACTCTTTTTCTTACTGATGAGGCCGATTACGAATTATATTAAGCAAATCGAGCAGGGCATTGGTCGGATTGTAAAAAAAGATTGGACGTATACAATTCCGGTTAAGGGGAAAAACGAACTTTCATCTCTTGCAACAAACATCAACTGGATGACACAGCAGCTCCGAGAACGGTTTGAGCACGAACGAAAAGTCGAGCAATCAAAGAATGAGCTCATTACCAACTTATCACACGATTTACGTACCCCTCTTACATCGATTATTGGCTATCTACAGCTAGTAAAAGACGATCGGTATAAATCGAAGGTGGAGCTAGATGAATATGTAGACACAACGTACAGGCTATCTCAGAAATTAAAGCAGCTACTCGATGAATTGTTTGAATATACGAAGCTATCACTGCCAGACGTAGAGATGAATGTGCAAGAAATCGATTTAGTCGGACTGCTTCATCAGCTCGTAGGCGAATATGAGCCAATTTTTGAAATGAAAGGGTATCAAGTTCATCTTCATCTGCCAGCAAACTCTGTTCCACTTCATATAGATGTAGAAAAAATGGTGAGAGTATACGATAACCTTCTTTCAAACGCAGAGAAATATAGCCAAGGAAAAGACATTGAGGTAAAGATACATGAAACAAAGCAGGAAGTCATCACAAGCATTTCAAACATTACTCATCACATCAGTAAAGATAATGTAAAACAGCTCTTTGATCGCTTTTACCGGGGAGATGAAGCAAGATCAAGCAAGGTTGCAGGTTCAGGACTAGGACTTTCCATTTCAAAGCGCATTGTTGAACTGCATAAAGGTAGGATTTGGGCGGAGAGCAATGGAGATCGACTGACTGTTTATGTGGCGCTTCCGCGTGATTTATCTTCTATTAAAATAACCAATGACCAAATACACCACTAAATATAAAGGTGGTGTATTTTTTTGTGCATATGTAGTAATGTGATTGGTGGGTAATATTACCATATAGAGGGACGTATCGAGATCGTTTACAAACACTTTTGAGTTCTTAGATAAGGAGGGAAAAAATGAATACCATTATTTACTTAGTCAGGCACGGAGATTCGCCAAAGGAAGGAAACGAGCGAACAAGGGAGCTAACTGAAAAGGGATATCGAGATGCAGAGCGGGTAGCAGAAGTTTTAAAGGAAGAAGACGTTGATGTCGTCGCTTCAAGTCCATATAGACGCTCTGTACTAACGGTCGAAAAAGTAGCAAAGACGCTTCATAAAGAAGTCGTAATAATAGAAGAGCTGAAAGAACGGATCTTTTCTCCAAAAGGCACTCGCTTATCAGACAAAGAATTAGCGCCTCTTCTCGAACAATCCTTTTTAGATCCCCACTTTTCATTAGAAGGCGGTGAATCCAACAACGAATGTCAAAAGCGTGCAGTGAAGGTAGTGAAGGACTTAATTAACACCTATGAAGGCAAGAAAATAGTCATCGGATCTCACGGAGCGGTTATGACCTTAATCATGAATCACTTTGATCCGAGGTGTGACCTCCAGTTCTTAAACAGCACGACAAAGCCTGATATTTATAAGCTGACGCTTCACCACGATGAGTTGATGGATGTGGAGAGGCTGTGGGAGTCAGTTTAGAGGGGTGTATCCTTTAATGCGGTAATTGATACGTTATTAGTTTGTAAGTTTTTCAGAAATGAGAGTAGAATGACCATTTTTAGTAGGAGTTAATTTGGTAAAATAATAGTAATAAAAAGATTAAGGAGTGAAAATAATGCCCACTTATAATAAATTAGTTCGTGATCGCATTCCAGAAATTATTTCTAACACAGGTAAAAACTATCGTACAACCATTTTGTCTCAAGAGGAGTATGTACAGGCTTTACAAGCGAAAGCATCCGAAGAGTTGGCCGAATACCTTGCAAGTCCAAATGATGAAGAAGGGGTTGAAGAGCTAGCGGATCTACTGGAAATTATCCATTCACTAGCAGAAGCTCATGGCGCAACGGTTCAACAGTTAGAAGAAGTTCGTCAAAGAAAAGCGGAAAAGCGCGGTGGGTTTAAAGAACGTATTTTCTTGGTTGATGTTGAAGATGAGTAATGTCCAACTTATTACTTCTCAAGTTGGACGAGATGTACTACGAGAAATTGAACGCTCTAAAAGCATTTACATTCTTACTTCCTTCATTATGGATTCAGGCGTTCGTCTTTTGGGAAAATCTCTTTATGAAGCAGCTAACCGCGGTGCTGAAATTAAAATATTATGTGGTGACTACTTGTTTATCACACAGCCAAAAGCGCTTCAAAGGTTAGTCACTATACATCGGAGAATTGAAGCTCGCCTATGGCAAAGTAAAGGAAAGTCATTTCATCCAAAGGCGTACTTGTTCGAGTCAAATGAAGAAGGTGTTTGTATTATCGGTTCTTCTAATTTATCTGCTTCCGCTTTGATGGACGGCGTAGAGTGGAATGTAAAAGTGAAAGAGGGCGTGAATGACAGTACGTTGTCCATGGCGACTGAACAATTTCTTCATTTGTTTTATCATGAACAAACATTATCGGTAAATCGTGAGACGACTTTGCTTTATGGAGAGCAATATGAGAAATTTCATCAGCGTACACCTTCCCTACCATATAGTTGGTCAGAGCGAGAGGAACAGGAGCTTATGCTTCCGACTACTGAAGAGACCTCCACTGAAGCAGGATTAGTGCTGGACGATCCTGTATCTTATGGAGAAATCCAGCCGCGGTTTGCGCAGCTAGAAGCTCTGTCTGCGTTAGAGGATACGTACGAAGAAGGTTACAGTAAGGCAATGGTTGTAATGGCAACTGGGCTTGGAAAGACGTATTTAGCAGGATTTTACGCAAAAAAATTCAAGAAGGTTTTATTCATCGCTCATCTAGAAGAAATACTTGGACAGGCACAAACATCCTTTAAAATAATCATGCCCAATCGATCATCAGGTCTTTTCTATGGAAAGGAAAAAGTTCAGGATGTGGATTTTGTGTTTGCTTCCATTTACACACTTAGTCGCGATAAACATCTGCACACCTTTCGTCAGGATGAGTTTGACCTTATTATCGTCGATGAGTTTCATCATGCGGCGGCAGCTACCTACCAAAAAGTCATCCATTATTTTAAGCCTAAATTTTTGCTTGGAATTACGGCTACGCCAGATCGAATGGATCAGAAAGATATTTATAGCATTTGTGAAGGAAACGTTGCTTATCAGATGCATTTGATGGAGGCTGTGCAGCGAGAGTGGCTTTCCCCGTTTTATTATTACGGTGTTTACGATGAGACGGATTACGCTTCTATTACATGGCTTGGTACAAAATATGATCGTGAAGAATTGCTAGCTGTTCAGCTGAAAGAAGAGGTTGCAGAAAAAATATATGACGCTTGGAATCAGCGTAAACAAACAAGGACAATTGGTTTTTGTTCTTCTATTGAACAAGCAGACTTTTTAGCCGCCTATTTTACAAAAAGAGGAGATAAATCCATAGGTCTTCACTCAAGAACGCAAGGAATGACAAGAGGAGAGGCTATTAGACAGCTTGATGACCAACAGATTAGCGTCATCTTCACAGTGAATTTGTTTAATGAAGGAGTGGACATACCTTCTGTTGATACTTTACTATTTGTCCGACCGACCGAATCTGTGACTGTTTTTACCCAGCAGGTAGGACGAGGTCTTCGTTTACATAGTGAGAAAAAACACTGCACGATTATTGATCTTATCGGGAACTATCGGCACGCGGATACGAAACTGCAGCTTTTTGATACGGGATCAACTGAAAAGAACGGTAAACCATCTTTTTTGCCGACGTTGCCGGAATCTTGCGAGCTGCATCTTGATACGCAAGTTATTAACTTATTTACAGAGTTTCAGAAAAAAAGACAGCCACGTAAGGAAAAACTTCATCTAGCTTTTTTGAATCTTAAGCGGGATTTAGGAAGAAGACCTAGCTATTGGGAGCTTCATTTAAATGGTACTGAACCGACCCAAGCTTACTATCAAGAGTTTAAGTCGTATATTGGCTTTCTCTCGTGGGCTAATGAGCTAACGGTAGAAGAGGAAGAAACGTTTGGCAAGCACAAATCACTTATTGAAGAAGTTGAGCGTACGAGCATGACGAAAAGCTATAAAATGGTTGTGCTGCAATACATGCTGACAAAAGGAGCGAGGGAATGGTACAAACCCATTTCTTCTGCTGATGCAGCATCTTTCTTCCATCACTATTTAACAGAGAAAGACTACAGAAAAAAGATTGATTTCTCCGACCGCTCATCAAAAAAACTTTGGGAATTTGATGAAAATAAGGTAGCTAAATTGATCGCTACGATGCCTATGACGAAGTGGAGTGGAAGTTCAAAGGGAATGATTACGTTTGAAGATGATCTATTCACTTTTCATATTAAAGTAGATGAACAAGAACAGGTGCTTTTATATGAATGGATAAAACAAATCGTGGAGTACCGATTGAATAGCTACTTTGAACGTAAGGGGAATAGGTAACCGATCGGTAAAAACATGTCATTTCCCCTCCGCCAAAAGAACGAGCAAAACGTCCATCTTAAGCCGTTTTTCAGCCGCGGTGTTTTGGCATATAGTGAACCTATAGAAGAGATAGGAGGCGGTTTGGCGTGAATTATGTGCAGTTTCGTGTGGCAAGGCCTACAGATCAGCTTGAGCGGGTGATTGAGTTTTATGAGCGGGGCTTGGGATTGAAGCGTGTGGGTGAATTTTGGGATCACGATGGTTATGATGGGGTGATGTACGGGCTTCCGAACGTTGATTATCACCTAGAGTTTACGCAGCATCAATCAGGCAGTCCATGTCCAGCGCCATCAAAAGATAATCTTTTGGTGTTTTACATACCTAGCAGAGAAGAAATGGAGCTCGTAACGGACCGGTTACATGGGCTTGGATATTACGAGGTGGAGCCTGAGAATCCATATTGGGCCGCAAAAGGTCGTACGTTTGAGGACCCAGACAAATGGCGGATTGTGCTTATGAATACGTCTGGGCTCGGTTAAATGGAAATAAGAAAAGAGCGGATGGAAAATTCCGCTCTTTTTGGCGTTGTAGAGGGTTTTACTCAGCTACACCGTCTTTAAAGTTTTTATCCCAATATTTGTCTCCCTGGTGCTCGAAGTCTTGGGTTGTTTTTTTCAATACATCAATAATGGTTCGTTTCATTTCATTTGATAGGTCACGGTATAATTTTTCAAGTTCTCCGTCTGGGCTGATGCCTGCGATCGCATTGGCTGCCACAAGTAGACGATGCTCTTCTGACTTCTTATCAAGCTCATCGAAAACGTGCTGTGCAAATTTTGCCACGTCTTTATGTTCTGCTTTTACGCGTTTTTGTAGTTCTTCCAATGTTTTATTCATCATGTTCAATCTCCCCATTACTCTTAAAGTTCTCCCTCTTAAGACGTCACTATATCGTCCCATTCTTAAAAATAGATTAAAAATTTCTCTTTTTTTAAAAAAACTTTATTGTAATCGTTCCCATTTTTAATTCGTTCTTTTTCTAAATCACTCTAAACGTATTAAAAAATGATTTGGATCACTCACCTATGCTTTTGTAACAAAAATGTAATGTTTGTCTTAATAATTGGCGATAGCGCATGTTTAGCTGAAATTTTAGCAAGTTTTTCCCCGTTTCTTGTAACAATCATTGTAATTATTAACAAAATAAATTTTTACACTTTGCCAGGCAAGTTTATTGACATGTGGGGTGGGGAACCGCCTACTAGACTTACTCTTATTGCTTCTTCAAAAGTGGATGCAGAAGACTAAGGGGCAACTCAATTCTAAAGCACTTATTTAGCAGCTGAGGACTTTATCCAGAGAAGGAGAAGCAATGAGCTACTGAATTACACATAGGACAACAAAACTAAAAGGGAAAAGGTGATGGACATGTCAGAGAATACGAAAACACAGTCATCAGAGGAAACAGAATTACAAACTAATGATCAAACAGTAGCAAAAGAAAAAGGCAGTAGTAATTATGTGGTGAACTTAACGCTGCTCGGCGGCGTGGTAGGAGCCGGAATTGGTTTGATGTCTAACCCAGGGATGGGAAAAAAGATTTCGGAGCGTGTCGGAAAGTCCGACGTAATGAAGTTAGCCGGTAAGGAATTAAAGAAAACGATGCAGGAGCTGATCGCAGGTCAGGCCGCAGATTCCTTTAAAAAAACGGCGGTTGATTATATAACGAAAAAAGTAGAAGGTGTACAGCAAGGCAACGCGGAGGAGCCAAAGCAAACGGCGTCAGCTTCTTCAGGTGAGTCTTATGAAAAGCTTCAAGAAGAAAACAAACAGTTGAATGATCAGTTAAAACGACTAGAAGAAAAGTTAAACAAGGTACTTGAGAGTAAATAAGAAGCTTGAGACACAGGAGGTAGTCAATGAGTACTGATCCTGCGAAAGAAATGATCGGAAAAGCTGGCAAGAAGATTTGGGAAAAAACGCCTGAAACAGTGAAGGAAAAAGTAAAAGAGGAAGTAAAAGAGCACGCCATTGATACGGTAGAAAGTAACATTCAAGAAAAAGCAAAAAAGCCTATTAAAAAACTAGAAGAAAAAGCGGAAGAAAATGAAGAGAACATCCGCGAGAAGGCAGGCGAAGCAAAGGAAAAGCTTCAAGGTGCGTTTTTGGACGTGAAAGAGAAGCTAGGTGGTTCTCGCGATGAAGACGGAAAGTCAGAAGATAAAAGAAAGAAAATAAAAAGTGCCCGAGATTTAAAAGGTGTGAGCGACATTAAAACATCCCAGGGAATTAAGGGACCAGGTCAGGTTAAGTCGCTGAATGACACAGGCACACTACGAAGCTAAAAATGTAAGCGAGAGGAGAAGATAGAAATGGCTATTCAAAAGAGTACAGATGGTTCAAGTCTTGCGGAGGTAATTGATCGTATTTTAGATAAAGGAATTGTGATTGATGTGTTTGCGAAGGTTTCCGTAGTTGGAATTGAAATTTTAACAGTTGAAGCACGTGTCGTGATTGCCAGTGTGGATACGTGGTTACGTTATGCAGAGGCTGTAGGACTCTTGAGCGACAACGTAGAAGAAAATGGACTTCCACAGCAATCAAATGAACGAAATGCGAAATTTAGTATTTAATCGCACATGTTTTGTTGATCGAGGTGAAAACAGCAGATGAAAAAGATTATGGACAATATTACAGATTTTTTTAAAGACTACATCGCACCCCCGCATAAAATTGTTTCCGTTGAACTGAACGAGGACAAGGGGTGGAAGGCGACAGTCGAAGTGATTGAGGAAAAAGAATATATGAAAAAATACGCAAAAGATGAAATGGTCGGAATTTATGAGGTGCTACTAGATAAAAACAAAGAGGTCATTTCCTTTAAACGAATTCATATCCGTGCCCGCGCGTCAATGGATATCGTCGGCTAGAATGCAGTCGTCGGGGAGGTTAACATGACAGAGCTGAAAGAAAATCAAAAATCAATGGAGATCGTACAGGATTCACAAACGAAGGAGCTGCTGTCGCGCTCGCTCCGCTACATGAACGCGGGCTATTGCATTCACTTTACAGGGCCAACGGGAGTGGGGAAAACAGCCCTTGCACTGGCGCTCGCAAAAAGACGCAGTCGTCCAATTAT